>JANLRI010000197.1:0-11422 GCA_031361565.1 Betaproteobacteria bacterium
CCGCATCGGATTTGTCTAATTCTCTGCGCGGCATCACGTGGCGTTCCTGTTGCTCCGTGAACAAGGCTACTCCGATCACGCCAATATTCGCCGCGCGCCCGGTCTTGCTTGCATAAGAGTCATTTGGCGCCGCAAAAGTAAATGCCGCTACCTCTTGTAGGCTCTTTCTCCAACCATTAATTTCATAGGCTCCAAAACTCGACAACACATAGCCGGTTTGCAAGTAAGCCGCCGTTTGGCCAGAAATCACATTAATGCCGTCCACGGAGGTGACGACTAGAGTACGCCCTTGTCCATGACGCCTCTGCATCGAGATGGCATAGCTACTGCCCGATGACCCCACCACCCAATACTCACCGCGATGTTCATAGATCGTGAGTGCTGTACCGTTTGCGCGATCGATAATACGGATATTGGCGAGGCGACCAACCTGACTGAGCGTCGCCGTTTGCGGGCTAGGGATAGTGAAAGGCTCAATTTCGCCACGCATCGAGACCTTGGGGCTGAAGGCTTGCGTAGGGACGACCACCAAAGTGATCACAAGAGCGAGGAACGGGCGAAAACTGGGGTTCAAGGCGATTCTCCATTTGATCAAAGGAAACAGTCGAAGCCGAAACTTTCCGTCTGCGTCCATACTCTCTTAACGAACCAGCCCCAGAAAAGGGGTTAAATCAGGAGTGAAGCATTGGGGAAATATAAATGAAACGCCGTATTTGGGCGCAGCAAGCCTTAGCCGCACTGACCCTCCAAGCCTGCAACAGTGCGCCCGGGCTACGCAGCCCTTCATCGGGCCTGTTGCGGCCCGCGAGCAACCCGTTTTCCCTAGGTTTGGCCTCCAGCGTATTGAGCGATGATTCCGTACTTTTATGGACGCGAATTTTGCCCGCTGAATTCGACGTCGACTCGCCGCCGCTCGCCGACGTGCTGTTACGCTGGGAGCTTGCCGCCGACGAAAGCTTCAACCTGATCGTCAGGAGCGGAGAGGCTCGCGCTCTCGCGCATCGGGCCCATTGCGTTCATATCAAAGTACGGGGCTTAGGCCCGGATCGGCCGTACTTTTACCGCTTCCACTGCGCCAACTTTACCAGTGTGATCGGCACTACGCGGACCAGCCCAAGGCCCGCAGCAATGACCGAGCGCCTCACCATCGCCTACGCTTCCTGCCAACATTGGGAGTTTGGGTATTTCGGCGCTTACGGTGATCTTGCTCGACAACGGCCCGATCTGATCCTGTTCTTGGGCGATTACATTTACGAGGGTGGGCCGTACGCCGGCCCCGGTCAGCGCGCCAGACGACACACGGGAGCAACGGCCAGAACCTTGGCGCAATACCGGGCGCGCTATGCGCTCTACAAAAGCGACCCCCATTTGCAGCTCGCCCACGCCTGCGCCCCCTGGCTTAGCATTTGGGATGACCACGAAGTGGATAACGACTATGCAGGCCTCATCTCGAGAGATCGCGACCCGGCTTTCGAGGCCCGTAGGCTGGCAGCCTATCAGGCCTACTTTGAACATATGCCGGTGGACTTCGATGCCTTGTTGAGTTCATCACGGTCCATTAACAGTAAAATTTACCGCACCCTCGACTGGGGGCAGCTCGCCAAAATTTCCTTTTTGGACACACGGCAATATCGTGACGTGCACGCCTGTGTCCCACCTGGGCGCGGCGGAGCCTTTGCGGAAAGCGGCTGTGCGGCGCGGCTTGATCCGGGGCGAAGCTTGCTCGGAATGGAACAGGAACACTGGCTCGACCAAACTCTGATGCGTAGCCAAGCCGCGTGGAATCTCGTCGCCCAACAAACCTTGGTCACGAGTCTATCCACAACCTTAGAAACCCACCCAAGCGAGCGCGTGTGGATGGATGGTTGGGATGGATATGGCCCGGCCAAACAGCGCTTCCTTGCTTCTCTCGCTCGGCCTACGCTCAATAATCCCTTAGTGCTTGGTGGTGACGTACATAGCCAATGGATCGGGGATCTCAGGCAAAACTCGCAGGACAGCGCAGCGCCAATCATCGCCACCGAACTGTGCGGTACCTCCCTTACGAGCAGTTCGGGCATCACCCAAAAGCAAGCCGAGCAGGCCATGCGGGACAACCCTGCCGTACGCTACGGAAACGCCAACAAACACGGTTACAACTTGCTCGAGATCAACCTCCGTTCAGCCAAACTTAGTGTCCGGGTCAGTGAGGATTTAAGGGTCCCCGACTCCCCGGTTTCAAGCTTGGCCAACTTCGTGATCGAAAGTGGGCGGCGCGGTGCCATCAAGATATCAGAGAGCGTAAGTTGACTGCAATAACTGGGCAAGACGCTCAGCCGTTACAGGTTTAAGAAGCACCTTGACATCAAGTTCAGTCGCGCGACTCAGCGTTTTGGCATCTGTGTCGCCGGTTAGTAAAGTCAAACGAGCATGAGGGCTGTGTAGTCTGAAGGTATTCACTGCGTCAATCCCGCGACCATCGGGCAGCCAGTTGTCGATGAAAATATGATCAGGATGGTCGGCGGCGCCTAGCGACGAAAGATGGCAGGTGGTCTGCTCGATATTCGAAAAGCCTCGGACCTTTTGGCCCCAGGTCTCAAATAGGGCTTCAAGACCCAATCGAACGTCATCGTCGTCGTCAACGACCACGATACTCAAGCGTCGCAGGCTTTGGCTCATCACCTCGAAACCACCACCAAGCTTTGGCAAATGCCGCACTTCTAAACTCGCTTGACTGGAGACCAAAGAGCCGATCTCGACCAAAAATTCCAAGCCCCCGCCTTCAGGCTCACGCAGTTCGATATGGGAGCCCAAGGCATCCGCCATGCGCTTGGCAATCGATAGCCCTAGGCCGTAGCCTTTTTTTCGATCTCGTTCGGGATTGTCCAACTGGATGTAGGCATCGATCACCCGTGCGCGCATTGCCTCGGGGATACCTGGCCCAAAATCACGAACAGATAAGTACCTGGCCGAAGGTTCTTCAATGATCGCGACAATGACGGGGCGTCCCCCCGCGTACTTAATGGCATTGTCTAGTGCGTTGCGGATAATGCGAGCCAACATTCTAGGGTCGGAGAACAGATTGAGTACAGGCACAAGTACTTGAACGCGTGTACCGTTGGCGTCGCTCTGACCTTCAAACTCTGCGACCAGTTCTTGAACGAGCTCGTGCAATTCAAACAACTCCGGCCGAACAGAAAAACCACCCGTTTCCAAAGACGTGAGATCCGACAACGAGCCAACAATGACATCTAAGGTCGCCAGGTTTCGGTCAACTTTATCAATCAGATCTTTTATTTCGGCGTCGTCACCAATTCTGCGCTTCAGTTTTCTTTGCAGTACCCCCACAAAAAGTGAGATCGCGGAAATGGGTTGACGCAAATCATGGTTGGCCGCGCCGAACGAACGCAACTTTTCAAGATTAACTCTCTTAAGATTCGCCAAGGCCTCCTCGAGTCCGTGCGCGGCATCTTCAGCTCTTAGACGCGCCTCGTCTCTTTCGATCTGTAAGCTTAAGGCCTTTCGGAGCACTCGACCAAAGTTGAGGGTCACGATAAAGAGAAAGCCGAAAAAGACCAAGGTTAAAAAGGCCATGGGCCATTTGAAATCATAGTGGGTACTGATCCAATAGGCCGATACGAAGACACAATTGATGAAACTAAAGGCAAGCACCGTTAGCGGGAAGACGCTATGCATGACGGCGAAAAGCAGACAGTAGCCAATAACGATTAGTGTCGTCAGTAGCTCCGCATACGCGGTCATAGACGAGCCAATTAGCCACGGCATCAGGCCCATGATGAGCGCCTGCAAAGTGAGTAAGGCAAAGCTTCGTGAGAACGTCTTATGAATTCTTTCGATGCCCGGATTGTCCAATATCGTGCGCTCGACAATGCGCGCATTGAAATAGGCGATGCCAAGGTAGGCGCAGGCCGCCACAAGAAGCCAAATAGTGTGTGGTTTGTCGAAATTTAATATACCAAAGGCCGCAAAAACAAACCAAGCCGCGACGAAGGAGTGCCGGATCGCCGTGGCCAAGCTTAAAAGTAACTCGCGCCCAAGCGGTAGGGAGCCTGGAAAAAGCAGGCCTCTTAAGCGGTTGACTTGATCAACTCCAATGAAGAGGGCGAGGCGTTTCAAGGGAGTGCTTTTTGCCCAGCCACATGCCATTGAAATAGTTCAACCCGATTACGGCATTGGGTACGGCTATAGATTACCTTGATATGGGTTTTAACGGTGGCCTCTGAGATGGTGAGGGCCGCACCGATCTCGCGTGTAGTGCCGCCTTCCAAAAGTAGACGCAGCACGTCGTTTTGCCGTGCAGACAAGACCACTTTGAGTCGATTACGAAGCGCGTCGGGTTGGTGAATAAAACGCGCTAACAGGCGTTCGACGACCTCATACAGAGCATCACGATTACCGCTTTTCGTGACAAAGTCAGCCGCACCCGCGCGCAGGCAGGCGCTACGCACCGAGGCATGCTCCTGGCCCGTGTACACGACAATCGGAACATTAGGTACCTCTTTATGGAGCAGCGCTAAACCATCGGTATGACTACTGTCCGGCAAACTAAGGTCGAGCAAGATCAAGCACATATCAGCCGTGTCACGACAACAGCCCACGGCATGCAACAGAGTGCGAGACTGCAATATTTCGAGCTCAGGTGCAATCTCATGCACCATCGCCTCTACCGCGTGAATGATCATCGGATGATCATCCACGACTAAAACCTTTGGCTTCAATGGGGCTCCTAATTCATTCCAGTTGAACAAGGATTAGCCTTGCATACTTTGGCTGCTTTGTCATCCACCGAAAGGGTGAAACGGGCCGCCGGGGCGGTCCATACACTGACCTAGTTAGTCGCCAACTTTCCCCTCGGTGCGAGCAGCCCGGGCACCGTTCCTAAATATAGCGCGTCCACCAGGGCAGCACGATGCTGCAGCACAGCGCGCTGGTTGATTGAGCCCTTATCCGTCACTTCGCCATGGTCAATGGATGGCGCTTCGCTCAGGACCACGGCGCGTGCGACCCGGCTCGCGCTACCAGTGCCCTGCTGCCAGAGTTGGTCCAACAAAGCCTGGAAATGGTCGATAACTTTCGGATGGCCCAGCACTTGAGCTAAGGAGGCCTGCGCACCTAAACCGGACAGGCGTCGGCATTCGTCCAGTCGAGGCAAGATCAACAGGCCTACTTCGTCTCGATTGAGGCCGGTGACCACGGCATCTTGAACCAAAGGTGCTCCCAGAGCAATCACCTTCGCCCGCAAGGGTCCAACGCTTACAAAGGTTCCGGTGGAGAGCTTGAAATCCTCGGCAATGCGACCATCAAAGAGCAGCCCTTTCTGAGGATTGTGCGGATCGATCCACTTTACCGCATCACCGCTCCGATAGAAGCCCTCCTCGTCAAAGGCTTCGGCGCTTTGCACGGGGTTGCGCCAATAGGCGTTCATGACATTAGGGCCACGAAAGCGAATTTCCGTTTTCCCTTCCATCGGCACGAGCTTCGCCTCTACGCCGGGATTGGGCAGGCCAATATGCCCGGAGCGAACGTCTGGTCCTACGGCAAACAAATCGGCCGGAGCGGTTTCGGTCATACCCAGGCCGGTGAGCATTTGAATACGCTCGCCCACGGTGTGCTCGGCTAAGGTATGGAGGCGATCCCAAACCACCTGGGAGAGCCCGGCGCCGGCGAACATGAACGCCTTAACCCGTTTGAAAAAGCGCTGCGCCAGGGCCTCATCCTGTTCCATGGCAGCGACAATTTCTTCAAACCCTTTGGGCACATTAAAGTAGACCGTCGGCGATATTTCGCGCAAATTACGCAGCGTGCCCGCAATCCCCTGCGGCGTGGGTTTGCCGTCATCGATGTAAAGCGTACCCCCGTTAAAGAGCACGATCCCAACATTATGATTGCCGCCAAAGACATGATTCCAAGGCAGCCAATCCACCAGTACCGGCGGCTCGGCTTTCATGAAACCCATCACTTGCACAATCATTTGCTGGTTGGCGCACCACATACGCTGAGTGATCGGCACGCCCTTCGGCGCCTTGGTCGAGCCCGAAGTAAACATAAATTTGGTGATGGTGTGGGCGCTCACCCTTGCATGCGCGGAATCGAGCGCGGCCGTGGGCTGGGTGGCGAGCAGCGACGCAAAGCGGGTAAAGTCTCGGTCCGGCAAAGCTGCCGTCAAGTCGGCGCTAGTAACCACTTCGAGATCGGGCGGGATTGCCGCCCTGATCGCCTTGCTAAAAGCCGCACTCGCGGCAAATACCAAACCCGGGGTGAGCGTGGCGACAATATGTTTGAGCTTGGCGAAATCGCTCGAAATGAGCGAGTAGGCAGGTGACACCGAACAATAAGGAATGCCCACCCAGTTGGCCGCCAAACCTAGGCTCAAGTGTTCTAAATCATTGTCTGAAAGAATAATGATGGGGCGCTCAACGGACAGGTTACGATCCAGCAAGGCTTGACCAAGAGCGCGCACCCGCATCATCATCTGGCCATAGGTAATCGTTTGCCAGGCACCGTCTGGATCGCGCTGCGCCACCAAGATGGTGTCGGGCTTCGTGTTCGCCCAGTGCCGGAAGCGCTCATTCATCGATTCTGGAAATGGCTCCAAGGGCTCATTTGCACGCAGGATGCTTGTACCATCCGCACGCACCTCAAGCGTCGCGGTGAGGCAGCCCCCCATTGAAATCTCGCGATACTTGGGCAGGGATGATGTGGGGACAGCGAAAGTTAAATCAGTCATAGTCGGCACTTATCTTTCTACCTTGGCGGCACGCTTGGAGAGAAAGGCCTGTAGGCGATCGCGGGCATCGTCCGTGCTTTGCGATATAGCCGCCATCAGCGACTCGGTCAGCATACCTTCTGACATCGATTGATCAGCAATTCTCGGCAAGGCCTGCATGATCGCAAAGTTGCTCATAGGTGAATTTCCGGCGACACGCTCAGCGAGCTGCAAGGCCTTCGCCATACCCTCCCCGTCGGCCACCTGGTATTGGGTCAGGCCAACACTTTGCGCTTCGCTTGCATCGTATACCCGACCGGTGAGCATCATGTCCGTCATGCGAGCCACGCCAATGAGGCGAGGGATACGGACCGAACCACCACCGCCCACGAACAAACCTCGCGTACCCTCGGGCAAGGCAAAAAAAGTTGAGGCCTCCGCAATTCGAATATGGCTTGCCGAGGCAAGTTCCAAACCGCCGCCCACCACCGCTCCGTGTAACACAGAAATCACCGGAACCGGGCCAAACTGAATGGCATCAAAGGCTTTGTGCCAACCCAAGGAGTGCCACATGCCATGTTCCGCACCATTTTTACCCACTTCCCCAAGATCCAAGCCCGCGCAGAAGTGCTCGCCCTCGCCGCTCATCACTACCACCTTCGCCTCCGGGGGTAAATTGATAAAAGCGGTATGCAATTGTTGGACTAAGAGGTCGCTGATGGCGTTGCGCTTGGCCGGCCGGTTGAGCCGAATGTGCAGGATAGGCCCTGCCGTTTCGATTTTGAGCAGGTCTAATCCGGCGAGTAGTCCGGTACTGGGGGAAAAACGAGTCATAGCAATGCCTACGAGGAGAAAACAGCGGAACGGCCTCACTCGCTGGGTCAGCCGAAACTAGTTCATTATCTTAACTATATAATCATGGTATTGCAATTGCTGATCAAGTGACCGCCGACTAATTTACTGGATCCTCGAAGGAGCGCTTATGGACATTGACAAACTCATTGCCATCGACATTCACACCCATGCCGAAGTCTCCTGTCGAAACCCCTTTGATGCTTACGGCGAAGAATACGACCGTGCTGCGGACAAATACTTTGGCTCCAACCGTCGCCCCACCATCGATGAGACGGTGGCTTACTACCGCGAGCAAAAAATTGGTTTGGTGATGTTTACCGTCGACTCTGAGTCCCAACTCGGACGCCGCCGTATTCCCAACGAAGAGATCAGTGACACGGCCGCCAAGAACAGCGACATGATGATTGCTTTCGGCTCGATTGACCCGCACAAGGGCAAGATGGGCGCGCGCGAGGCGCGTCGCTTGATTGAAGAGCATGGCGTGAAAGGCTTCAAGTTCCACCCCACAGTACAAGGCTTCCTGCCCTATGATCGGATGGCTTGGCCAATCTATGAGGTCATTGCAGAATATAAGCTGCCGGCCATTTTTCATAGCGGCCATTCTGGCATTGGCTCGGGCATGCGTTGCGGTGGCGGTTTACGCCTGCAAAACAGCAATCCAATGCTGTTAGAAGATGTAGCGATCGATTTTCCCGACATCCAAATCGTTATCGCCCACCCAAGCTGGCCTTGGCAGGACGAGGCGCTTTCCCTGGCCCTGCATAAGCCCAATGTATGGATCGACCTGTCTGGCTGGAGCCCAAAGTACTTCCCCGCGCAGCTCATTCAGTACGCCAACACTTTGCTCAAGGATCGGATGCTGTTCGGAAGCGACTTCCCTCTCATCACCCCTGAGCGCTGGATGAAGGACTTTGATCAAGCGGGCTTCAAGCCCCATGTTAAGCAGGGCATTCTCAAAGACAATGCGGTGCGCTTACTTGGTTTGGGCAAAAAGACCTAAGCTGGTGATCGGCGCTGGCGCACCCGTTGTTGCATTGAATTAGCGCGATGCTGCGCAAGCCGTGAGCAATGATCTGATTCCAAAAACGCCTGCGGGCAAGCTCAGTGAAGCGAGCCTGCATGGCTTGGTGGGATATCAGTTGGCACAGGCTGCAATCACTACCACGGCTGTTTTTGAGCAACTCGCTCGCGAAGCTCACAGCGTTCGCCCGGTTGAGTTCACACTACTGTGCTTGATCGCGGAAAACCCTCATGTCTCCTCGGCTCGGCTAGCCAAGGCCTTAGCCGTCACGAAACCAAACATTACGATGTGGGTAGATCGTCTTGAGGCAAGAGGCTTGGTCGCACGGCGACCCAGCGCCACGGATAAACGCTTGATCGAACTCAAAGTCACGCGCGCCGGTAGCAAGCTTGCGAAGACTGTTCGCCAGGCACTTCTCGACGGTGAAACCCAGGCCCTGCGCACCCTCAGTGCGGCTGAGAAAGCCATCTTGATTGAACTATTGCATCGTGTGGCTAGTGCGGCGTTCCACACTATTAGCCGGACGGCCTAAAGCGACAAGATCTTCTGGTGCTTAAGCTCTCGTGCGGAGAGCCACCATACTACGGACCGTCATAAGCCCGTTCCACTTTTGCGACCCGCAACTCATAGTGCTCATACCATTGGCTTTTGCCCAGAGCTTGCGCGCCTAGATGTTCGGCAACTTGTTTCCAAGCACGGACCGACTCGGCATCTCGCCAATAGGAAACGGTGATGCCGAATCCATCCGCGTCACGAGAGCTTTCAATGCCGAGGTAGCCTGGCTGCTGGGCCGCCATCTGCTCCATTTTGTCGGCCATGCGCGCATAGCCATGATCACCCTCGCGGCGCTGCGCGGAGAAAATGACCGCGTAATACGGAAGCGTCAAGTTTCTTGCAAAGCTCATCGCTAAAGTTTCTTAGCAATCACTAATTCGAGCCAATGGAGTAGCAACGCAGGCACGAATCACCTCCTGCTAAGGCGGCGCGCATTGCTGAGCGCACGGCTATGCACTGGTGCAAGGCCCGCACCAAGGATACCTAGGGCGGCGGATTGTGCGGCCTGCGTCATTCGATTCGCAGGCCATTGACTCGTGGGAAATTGAGTGAAGCTACTCGTCCACGCCTGCGACATTTCTTGTTGAGCATGCAGCATTTGTTGACCCAGAGCCATCCACGACTCACAAAATGCCGCGACTTTTTCCGCGCCCATTTTTTGAAACTCTCGCTGATCTGTTGCGCTCGGACGAGCTCCCGCCAACATCATGCGAGTCAAACGTTCATTGACGACTTGGGGCACAGCCCAACTCATTTCGGAGACCTGTTGTTGAAGACGATCAGTTCGACGTTTAACGGTATTTGGCATGTGGACCCTTTCAAAGGCAGCATAGGCAGAAAAGGCGAGGATAGCCTCAAGATTGTAAGGATAGAACAGTAACCGACCGCGGACATCACGTTTCGGCCAAAAAAAACCGAGGGCATCCACTAGTTTGAAAGGGCGTGGGCGCCGTACCTAACGATTTTGCGCCTGCCGTAGCGCACCTCCTGCTAGTCGACGATAAACAACGTCGCGCCGCCATCTGTGAACGAGCGATGAGGCTCGGCGTTGTCCGCAACTTGGTAACTGGTGCCCGCGGTCAACGTGAATTTTCGACCATCGGCCAGCTCAGTATGCAACTCCCCCTCCAGACAAAATAAAATATGCCCCTTCACGCACCAGTGATCCGCGAGATAGCCCGACGAGTACTCAACCATACGCACTCGAATCTCGCCAAATTGGCGAGTACGCCAATACGCCTTTCCAGTTTCACCGGCGTGCTCGATACGTTCTACTTGCAGCCAGTCGGTCGTGCCAAAGGGGATGGAGGAGATTTTCATAATCAAACACCACTAAAACGATTTGGGCAAAGCTCCGTACTTGCCATTAGGAAATATGCGTAAATGCACTTTACGCGTAAATCCGTCCCGTTCGCTTGCGTTCGTGAGTGCCCCTGCGACTTGATCCCACCCAATCCAGCGTTGAAGTGCGAATCCTTACAGGCCAGCGTCAGCCCGAAGGGCCGCCGCCTTGTCTGTGCGCTCCCAAGTGAACTCTGGCTCTTCACGACCAAAGTGACCATAGGCCGCTGTCTTCTGATAAATCGGACGCAACAGATCCAGCATCAGCACAATGCCCTTTGGACGCAGGTCAAAATGTTTTTGCACTAAGGCCGACAATTTCTCGTCACTGATCTTGCCTGTGCCTTCGGTGGTGATCATCACCGACGTTGGCTTGGCAACGCCAATGGCGTAAGAGATTTGTACCAAGCACTTGCTGGCGAGGCCTGCTGCCACCACATTTTTGGCCACATAGCGTGCCGCGTAGGCTGCAGACCGGTCCACCTTCGAAGGGTCCTTACCCGAAAATGCGCCACCGCCGTGAGGTGCGGCACCGCCGTAAGTATCGACAATGATCTTGCGACCGGTTAAACCGCAATCGCCCTGCGGGCCACCCACGACGAAACGACCGGTGGGGTTTACCAAATACTTGATGTCGCCCTTGATGAGCTCCTTGGGGAGCACCGGCTTAATGATTTCTTCAATCACCGCTTCTTGCAGCATCGCATGCTCGATTTCAGGTGCGTGCTGAGTGGAAAGTACCACCGTGTCGATGCAATATGGGCGACCGTCCACGTACTTGATCGTGATTTGCGATTTCGCATCCGGGCGCAGCCAAGGTAGGCGACCATCCCGACGCAATTGCGCTTGGCGCTCAACGAGACGATGGCTGTAATGGATGGCAGCGGGCATCAACACAGAGGTTTCGTCACAGGCATAACCAAACATCAGACCCTGGTCGCCCG
>JANLRI010000200.1:0-4943 GCA_031361565.1 Betaproteobacteria bacterium
CTTGGGTGAGGCGCGGTTGATTTCATCGGCCAATAAAACCTGGGTGAACACGGGGCCTTGATGGAAGGTAAAGCGATTGTTGTCGCGCTCAAATACAGAGACGCCCACGATATCGGCCGGTAATAAGTCATTCGTGAACTGAACGCGCTTGAACTGAAGCCCTAGCGTAATCGATAGAGCGGCGGCCAGGGTGGTCTTTCCCACACCGGGTAAGTCCTCAATTAGTAAATGGCCCTTGGCGAGCAAGCAGGCGAGGGCGAGCCTAATTTGGGGCTGTTTGCCCACGACGATACTTCCGACCTGAGAGGCTGCGGCTTGAATTTTATCTAGCATGTTCTTGTTTCAGTTGAGCTCTTGCAGTGTACGGTAGGCGGGCTCGGCTTGCCGTGTCTTTTGGATGACTTTGTCGCTTGCATGCGCGCGCCTATCGGTTGCTTTTTTCCTTAGCCGATGAGTGGCGTGTTTCCAAGCACGGAAGGTGTAGCATTTGAACTTCGCGCGGGAGTACCGCCTTCACTGATTTCTTGCACCGGTTGATATTTTGCAACCACGAATCCTTTGGAATTATCGCTATGAGTCCTAATTCTGAGTCGAAACTTTCAGTATTGAAAACTGAAACACAGGGCCGCGTGCGTCGTCTGACAATGAACCGACCTGAGCAATTTAACTCCCTGTCCGAGGAGTTGCTTGAGGCGCTGGAGCGTGAGTTGAGCCGCACTGCGTGCGATGCTGATTTGCGGGTCGTCATTTTGGCAGCGGAGGGCAAGGCATTTTGTGCCGGGCATGACCTGAAGCAAATGCGAGCCGAACCCAGCCTGGATTACTACCAAGCTTTGTTTGCCCGCTGCACCAAGGTGATGATGTTAATTCAGCGCATGCCTCAGGTGGTGATCGCTCGTGTGCAAGGCTTAGCCACGGCGGCGGGCTGTCAGTTGGTCGGCATGTGTGACCTGGCCGTGGCCTCAAGCGAGGCTCGTTTTGCGGTGTCGGGGGTGAATCTCGGTTTGTTTTGTTCCACGCCATCCGTCGCCTTGTCGCGTAACCTTTCGCGTAAGCATGCCTTTGAAATGTTGGTGACCGGGGAATTTATAAGTGCTCAACAAGCGCTAGAAAAAGGCTTGATCAATGCCGCAGTTGAACCCGCGCGATTAGATGTAGAAGTTGATCGCCTGACCAAACTGATTCTAGCGAAGCCGGCTGCTGCCCTTGTCGCGGGTAAGGGCTTGTTTTATCAACAACTTGAAATGGGCATTGAGGCTGCGTATCAATTAGCGGGTCAAACAATGGCTTGCAATATGATGGACGACTCGGCGCTTGAGGGTGTACAGGCCTTCATTGAAAAGCGCCCGCCTGAATGGTCTTTGTAGAAAGAGAATTGGATGTTTAATATAAATTCTGAAGATACACATGTCGCTCGCTTGGCCGTATTTGCAAAACTTGCGACTGTGGTTCTTGCTTTTGCCGCGAGCTCCATGGTGCTGGCACAAGCTCCCGTTATTTCGCCAGACCGCTTTCAAGTTTCCGCCGATGGGCAAGAGGTCATCGATCTGGAAAAACACCTGGTATGGCGCCGATGTCTTGAGGGTATGCGCTATGAGGGTGGGCACTGTCTTGGTGAACCTCAACAAATGGCTTGGGCGTCCGGGCATGTTTGGGCTAAAAGCATCGCCTCCTCCGGAAGCCCTTGGCGCATGCCCACCATGATTGAACTTTCAACCATGATGGATATGAGCCGCCATGGTTCTCCCCTGAACGCCGCGCTGTTTCCAGACACGCCGAAGGCGTATGTTTGGAGCGCTACCGTAAACGAGCGCACACCGACCCATGCCTGGGCCATGCTCTATACCAATGGCTACATGATGAGCTCCTGGCAAACGGTGAGCTATTACTTAAGACTGGTCCGCGAAAAAAGTTGAGAGTACCTACCCGCCAGGATGACTAGCGGATCTGCTCAAGCAAGCGTTTCAGTGTGGCCAGATCTTGGCTGCCCATTTTTTGTCCGATTTTTTGCTCAATGGCGTCAATTAACTGGGCACCGGTGCGATTGAGTTGGCGGCCTTTTTCGGTATAGGTCACCAACTTGCCATGACGCCGCGTAGGGTCATCCTGAAGCGCGAGGATGCCGCGTCGGGAAAGTTCCATGACCATCTTGTGTACGGCCTGCCGCGAAATCGCCAGCCGACGCCCGAGCTCGGCCATGCTCATAGGCTTGCCGCCCATGTTGGCGAGCAAACGACTCTGGGCAGGCGTCAGATAGTCGTAGGCAGTGTGTTGTACACCCTTCATCACTTCCTGAGCGAACCAGTCCGCGCTTGCGATGAGGAGTTGTTTTAGGTTCTCTGCCACGGAAAGTAATTTGAAGGAAAATGGGTGCGTTGAGCGAAAAAGGGTGAGTATTGTTCAATTTGAAGTTCAACATGGGTGTCAAACTAAGGGTCAATCCAGGCTTCAAATTTGTGTCAACCTCGGTTGACAACGTAATTATCTTGCCTTAACATTCGCTTGTCAACCTGGGTTGACGGCAAGATTCCCTTTTTATCTCCTTCAGGTCAAGCTCATGAAAGTCCTTGTTCCCGTCAAGCGCGTGGTTGATTACAACGTCAAAGTGCGCGTGAAAAGCGATCAATCCGGTGTGGATATCGCTAACGTCAAAATGTCTATGAACCCTTTCGACGAAATTGCGATCGAAGAGGCCATTCGTCTGCGCGAAAAAGGCGTCATTACGGAGGTCATTGCGGTGAGCTGCGGCATCACTGCCTGTCAGGAAACGCTTCGTACGGCCATGGCTATCGGAGCGGACCGAGCGATCTTGGTCGAAACTGATGTCGAGTTGCAGCCTCTGGCGGTCGCCAAGTTGTTGAAAGCCTTGGTCGACAAGGAGCAGCCTGGGCTGATTATTCTTGGCAAGCAAGCCATCGACGATGATGCTAACCAAACCGGCCAGATGTTGGCTGCTTTAGCAGACCTGCCGCAGGCGACTTTCGCTTCCAAAGTAGAAATTGCCGATGGCAAAATGAAAGTCACCCGTGAGGTCGATGGCGGCTTGGAAACACTGTCCATGGGTTTGCCCGCGGTAGTCACCACCGATTTGCGTTTGAACGAGCCTCGCTATGTCACTTTGCCCAACATTATGAAGGCCAAGAAGAAGCAGCTCGATATCTTCAAGCCAGCCGATCTTGGCGTTGATGTGACACCGCGCTTGAAGACGCTCAAGGTGGTGGAGCCAGCCGGTCGGAAAGCGGGTATCAAGGTCGGCGATGTGGCCGCCCTGGTCGATAAGCTCAAGAACGAAGCGAAAGCCATTTAAGGTCTTACTCGACCTCTCAATATCAGGAGTTTTGAATGAGTATTTTAGTCATTGCTGAACACGATCAGAGCAGTCTGAAGCCCAGCACTTTGAATACCGTGTCAGCCGCCGCCAAGATTGGTGGAGACGTGCATATTTTGGTCGCTGGCGCGGGTTGCGCTGCGGCCGGTCAGGCAGCGGCTCAGGTCGCTGGTGTGAATAAGGTGCTGGTCGCCGATGGCGCTAGTTTGGCGGATGGGTTGGCCGAGAACCTTGCGGCACAGATCATGGCGATTGCGGCCAATTACAGTCATTTTCTGTTTCCGGCCACTGCTGCGGGCAAGAACGTGGCACCGAGGGTTGCCGCGATGTTGGACGTGGCGCAAATCTCGGATATCGTTGCGGTAGATTCGGCCAAAGTGTTTCAACGCCCCATTTACGCGGGTAACGCGATTGCGACTGTAGAGTCGTCGGACGGCAAAATCGTGCTGACGGTGCGTACGACGGCCTTTGAGGCTGCGGGTCAGGGCGGTAGTGCCGCAGTTGAGGCCCTGGCGTCGGTTGCCGATACGGGTAAATCCAGTTTCGTTGGCCGTGAAGTGGCCAAGAACGATCGCCCCGAACTGACCGCCGCCAAGATTATTGTGTCGGGTGGACGGGGCATGGGATCGTCGGAGAACTTTCACAAGGTGTTGGAACCATTGGCAGACAAGTTGGGCGCGGCCATGGGTGCCTCGCGTGCTGCGGTCGATGCCGGTTATGCGCCTAATGATTGGCAGGTCGGGCAAACCGGCAAGATTGTGGCGCCTCAGCTTTATGTTGCGGTCGGAATCTCGGGTGCGATTCAGCACTTAGCCGGTATGAAAGACAGCAAGGTGATTGTGGCCATCAATAAAGACGCAGAGGCGCCCATTTTTGGCGTGGCCGATTACGGTTTGGTCGCGGACTTATTCGCCGCCGTTCCCGAGTTGGTTGCAAAGGTTTAGTCCTCAGCACTGATGGCCCAATCCGGGCGGTTTTGATTCCAGTATTTTTTGATTGATTTAGGTGTATTCATGACATATCGCGCGCCCGTTAAAGACATGATGTTTGTGCTCGAGCATCTGGCGGACTTGTCACAGGTGGCCAAGCTTCCTGGTTTTGAAGAGGCTGGTTTAGATACTGCTCAGGCCGTTCTTGAGGAATGCGCGAAGTTCAATCAAGACGTGGTGGCTCCCCTGAATTGGCCGGGTGATCAAAAACCGTCCAGCTTGAGTAATGGTGTGGTGACCACCAGTCCTGGCTTTAAGGCGGCCTTCAAGCAGTACGGTGAGGGCGGTTGGCAAGGCGTTCAACATCCCGCAGAGTATGGCGGGCAGGCCCTGCCCAAGGCGATTGCCACGCCTTGTATCGAAATGTTGAATGCTGCAAGTCTCTCCTTCGCACTGTGTCCATTACTGACAGATGGCGCCATTGAAGCCCTGCTGACGGCGGGTACCGATGCACAAAAGGATGTTTACCTGCCGCGCTTGATCTCAGGCCAATGGACCGGGACGATGAATTTGACGGAGCCGCAAGCGGGTTCTGATCTTGCCCTGGTGCGCACCAAGGCCACTCGAGAGGCAGTTGGCACCTACCGCATTTTTGGTCAAAAAATCTATATCACCTTTGGTGAGCA
>JANLRI010000206.1:0-1534 GCA_031361565.1 Betaproteobacteria bacterium
ACCTTAAAAGCCGCAACAAGTTTTTCAGTGATCCCAGGTGGAAGATTCGGAGGAGCAAAAACGGCAAACCAACCTTGTGAATCGAAATCTTTGAGACCTAACTCCGAGAGTGTCGGCACATTCGGTAAGAGCGATGAGCGCTTGTTGGACGTTACCGCAAGCGCTTTGAGCTGATGGGCTTGAATGTAGGGCATGGAAGGTACGATCGTCGCGAAGGACATTTGCACCTGACCACTCAGCAAATCCAATAACGCCGGAGCGGCGCCGCGATACGGAATATGAAGGATATGGGTCTTGGTCATATTCTTAAAGAGCTCCCCAGAAATATGATGCATCGAACCCTGCCCTGAGCTCGAGTAAGACAGGGCTCCCGGCTTGGCCTTAGCCTGTTTGATCAAATCCTCCAGGCTTTGCGCGGGGTTTTGTGGATTGACTAAGAGCACAAAGGGGAGTTTGGAGATGCCAGTGATCGGAGTAAATCCGGCGACAGGATCGAAAGGGAGTTTCCGAAAGTTGCCCTGAATAGTCAGAGGGCCATTATCGAGTAAACCGATGGTGTAACCGTCTGGCGTTGCCTTTGACACCACATCAGCACCAATCGCACCCCCGGCACCAGGCTTATAGTCCACAATGATCGTCTGGCCCAGGGCCTTACTCAGCCCAGGAATGAGATCGCGAGCCAGAGCGTCCGCCGAGCCTCCTGGGGGATAGCCCACCACCAGACGGATCGGTTGGCGCGTAGGCCATTCCTGAGCATTTGCTAAGCTCGAACCTAACCCAAGCAACGTGCTCACGCAAAGCGCGATCAGCTGAATACAAATACCGATTCGCACTGGTTCACTCCAAAAATTCTGTGTACTTCTCATCCCAGGAACTCTGACGCCGTAAAGCGCCTATTGAACCTTACTCGTCCAAGCTGCTGATGCCGTAGGCTGAGTTTTCGAAACGAGTGAACTGACCACGGAAGGTGAGACGTACCTTGCCGGTCGGGCCATTACGTTGCTTACCGATAATGATTTCGGCCATGCCCTTATCAGGTGTTTCGGGGTTATAGACTTCGTCGCGGTAAATAAACAGAATCACGTCCGCGTCCTGTTCGATTGCGCCGGACTCGCGCAAGTCTGACATCATGGGTCGCTTATCAGCCCGCTGCTCAAGAGAGCGATTGAGCTGGGAGAGCGCCACTACGGGGCAATTCAACTCTTTGGCCAGAGCCTTTAAGGATCGAGAAATCTCCGACACTTCGGCGGCTCGGTTCTCGCCCTGCCGGGTCGAGGACATCAATTGTAAATAGTCCACCACGATCAGGCCCATGCCCTTACAAGTACGGGCTAAGCGACGAGCGCGTGAACGAAGCTCAAGTGCCGTGAGTGCCGGAGTCTCGTCAATGTAGAGAGGAGCGTCCTGAGTCTTTTGAGTCGCAGCCATCAATTTCGACCAGTCGTCCTCATTTAGGCGCCCCGTGCGTAGGCGCTGCGCATCAAGCAGGCCTACCGAACACAGTAAACGCATGGCGAGTTGAGTGTCCCCCATC
>JANLRI010000230.1:0-4626 GCA_031361565.1 Betaproteobacteria bacterium
CATGTTCATGGGTGACCAAGATTGCATCGATCTGTTTGGCTTCAAGCGCGACCACCGCTAAACGAGACTCAAGTTCTTTGAGCCGAAAGCCGCAGTCCACCAAGACTCGGTACGCCTGGCGACTTCCCCCCGGTCGACTAGCGCCATCGGGGCCTGTACCCGCCTCCACCAAGAGGGCGTTACCCTCACTGCCACTTCCTAAGCTACAAAAACGCATTGATCAAATGATGTAGGTCGCGATCAGATGTAGTCAATTAATCTGGCTGCGCAAAAGGCCGAGAATTTTTCCCACCGTGGGTCGGTCAGCCTCAGGGACTGCCCCGCCCCTGGCATCGCGAACTTCCACCGAAGTTTGCTCGCCATTACGAACGACGTTCAATTGAAAACGCTCAGTTTGATCGAGACGCGAACCACCACCAAAAACTCGCGAGAAGAACCCAGGCTTCTCGGAAAGCTTGGCCTGGGTTTCGGGATCCACATAGCGGACAAAGAACTGTCCTTTGCTGCGGTCGCGGTCATCCACTGTAAAACCACCGCGGTCAAGGGCCAAACTGATTTGGCGCCATGCTTGATCGAAGTTATCGGCAATGTTGAGTTTTTGATCGGCGCCCTGTCCTTGGATGACTGCTTTGCTTGGCTTACCTGCAGCCGTTGCACCCGCACCAGCGCCCGTGCTGCCAACGGGCAAAACAGCCGCCGCCGCTTCTTTATTAACGCCCAGCCGCCCCATGAGACGACGCAAGAATTCTGCTTCCAGCTCTGGATCCGTCGGCCTTGGGACCCAAACGGTACGGTCCTTTTGCTGTTGATTAGCGTACACCTCTTCCATGCCGCGATGGGTCAGGTAAATTTCCGTGCCGTCCTTTGTTCTTTCGATACGAGTGCGGAATTTATCGCGCTGGCCACTGTCATAGAGACCATCGAACACCTTACCCACGGCCTTGCGCAGACCATCCTGAGGAATCTTCGCTCGATTTTCAGCCCATTCGGTTTCGTAAATGCCGATTTCGGACGACTCAAGCGCGGGCGTAAAACCTGACTCCGTCCAGAAGCTTTTCAAGATAGGCCAGACCACCTCGGGCGGACGATTCACCACTAACCAGCGTTGCGTGCCCGAACGCTCCATGCGCACGCCATCCACGGTGGGCAGTAAGGTCGGCCCACCTTGAATCGTTGTAGTACCCTGCCCGCGCTGAAAGCCAGACAAAGTGCGATCACCACTTGGCTCGGGAACTCGATAGCGATCATCACTTCTTGGAGAGACCAAATCGGGCGGTACATCCAAGCCAGGGCCCTTCTTGGCTGAACGGTAATCAATCTTGCTTGATTCGGTGAGCGCATCGGTCACGCTGCAAGCAGCAAGCACCAGGCTAAGTGCCGCCAAACTCAACGGGATTGTTCTAAAAGACATCTTTACTGTACTCCAGCGGCATGCATCGCCGCCTCAATAATCGGACCAAAACTCGGCGTAAGCGCCGTCATGGGAAGGCGCACCGCCGGACCACAACGCCCCATTTTTGCCAAGGCCCATTTCACCGGAATAGGGTTCGCCTCAACAAATAATTTGAAATGCACCGGCAATAGTTTTTGATTGATGGCACGGGCGCCCACAAAATCCCCAGCCAAAGCCAAGCGGCACATCTCGGCCATTGGGCGAGGGGCAATGTTCGCGGTCACTGAAATCACGCCTCGACCACCGAGCGCCATTAGGGCAAGGCAGGAATCATCATTGCCGCTCAGCAAGGCAAAATCCGTCGGCAGGCGAGCGATCATGTCAGAGGCACGAGGCATATCGCCAGTGGCATCTTTAAGACCTTTAATACCCGGCACTTGGGCCAGACGGACCACGGTATCGTTGGCAAGGTCAGCGACCGTGCGGCTCGGCACATTGTAAAGAATGACCGGGAGGTTGACGGCTTCAGCAATCATTTTGAAATGCTGATACAAACCTTCCTGTGTTGGTTTGTTGTAGTATGGAACGACTTGCAGGCTCGCTGCCGCGCCTAACTTAGCCGCCTCGCGGGTCATTTCAATCGCCTCATGCGTCGAATTAGAACCCGTCCCGGCGATGATCGGAATGCGACCTTTAGCCTGGTCGAGGGCAATTTTCACCAGCTCTACATTCTCTTCCGAACTCACCGTGGGAGACTCTCCGGTCGTGCCGACCGCAACGATGGCCGAAGTGCCCGATGCGATATGCCAGTCGATGAGCTTGCGATAACTTTCTAGGTCAAGCGACCCATCTTCATGCATTGGACTAACAATGGCAACAATACTGCCCTGAAACATGGCTGGAACTCTTTTTAAGGACTATTAAATTTTCGACTTAACCCTGAATATTAACAGGCCAAGCACTAAGCGCCTCGGGAGACGCCTTACCACTTGGGGCGTTCAAGGCAAGTAACCTTTGAACGCGAGAACTAGGCGTTCGGTTGGCTGCTTCGCGAGCGTTTGGAAGTGCATGAGCAGCCTCATCCACGCTCACTGAATCCTCGTACTTCAAGACGTGCAAACCCATCGCTAGCGCTGCTTGAAATAACTCCCCTGGTTTCAATAAAAAATCAGAGCGACGGGGTCGACCCAGGGTTTCATGCCCTTCGGCGAAAGTTTGATAAATTAGCACCCCGCCCTCGTTCAGCAACTCGGCCAACATCGTCAAGCGCGGCCGAAATAAATAGTTGGTCACGACCACCGCATCGAACTTACTCGCGCAGGAAGGCCAAGGCTGAAATTCCAAATCGCTGACCACGCTACGCACCTGGTGAGCAGCGCTTCGCTCCAGGGCATCAAGGGCAAGAGGGTCTTTATCCCAGGCCTCAACCTCCATGCCAAGTGCGAGCGCTGCCAAAGCATGACGCCCCTGCCCTGACGCAAAATCCAACACCTTTGACTTAAGTGGAAGCCGCCGAAGCCAAGAAACCACCCATTCATTCGCTTTAAGATTGTGTGAATCTTGCAATTGCGTCAAAACATCATCCATGAGTCAGAATCCCTACGACAACAGACCATTTATTGGAATTAGCCGCCCGGCATGGACAACTTAAGCGTCGACACCCGCTTCCAGGAAGAGGAGGCCCCATCGGTATTTGCGCCCGGCCCAGCTCCCAAAAGCTCGGCCGAGCCTAAGGCTATGGGCAAAACGCAGCTTTTCAAGATTGTAGCCTTCACTCTGGCGATGATGCTTCTGATGAGTGTGGTTGCCTTTGTCTTTCCCGATCAATTACCTGGCGCGGTGCTGGCCCCCTTGCTGGCCTGCGCAGTCACCATCGGCATTGCCTTGGTACTTCGGCAAAGACTAATGCAAACGGCCCTTCAGGACAAACACATCGCTTCGCTCAAGGCCGAGCTCGCCAAAGCTCAAGTCGCTGAAGAGCTCGCCGCCTTTGGAACCTGGGAGCATGATCTCGACACCGAGCAGTTATGGTTTAGTCCCGGTGCACTGGCATTGTTTGGTATGGCGCCTAACGCGGCGATGCCAAGCCTCAAGGGCTTCCTCATTTCTGTTCATTCTGAAGATCAGGTGCGCTGGAATGAAGCCCACCGCCGGGCCGTACGTCAGGCTACCGAGGCCAAGCTCGAATATCGCTACAAGCAAAGCGACGGGGAAACGATTTGGGTACGCAGCGTCGCCAAACCGCACCGTAACAATCGCGGCGAAGTCACCCACCTGACAGGTATCGTACAAGACGTCAGCGCGATCCGCATGATGCAAAAAAAACTCGCCGCGAGCGAGGCCAAATTTCGTGATCTCACCAACCTGAGTTCAGACTGGATTTGGGAAACCGACACTGAGAACCGCATCACCTATTTGTCGCCCAGTGCGGATGCCGTACTCGGACCCTGGGCTAAAAACACGCTCGAACGCAAGACATGGCATTACGCCAGAAACGATGATGCTTTGCCAACCAAGTGGGACATTTACAGAGAAGCCTTTAAAGAGAAAAAGCCTTTTGATAATTTTGAATTTACCCTGCTGGACCCAACCCGCTCGGTTTATCACATCTCTTTGAGCGGTCGCCCACTGTTTGACGAGAAAGGCCAGTTCACCGGCTTTCGGGGCACGGGCCATAATATTTCGCAGGAAAAAGAACAGCGCATGCTGTTGGAGTTGGATCGGGATATCGCCACCATCATGCGCGAGCAAGCCGATCCAGAGCGTGTAATTTCGGCTACCTTGATCACTCTTTGTGGTCGACTCGGTTGGACGGGAGGCTTTCGCTTGGTCAGGCAAAGCGCTGGTTTCGCTCCTATGGAACGCTGGGGCTATGCGGCTTTCAACGCCGTCATGAGTGACGTGCCGGAGGTCATTCCCTATGCAGAAGCAGATGTGGAATCGAAGGTTTGGGAACGTAATAGCGCGCTTTGGTTAGGTAACCCTCAGCAGTACGACAGCTTTTACCGACGCTACGGCCTGGAAAAGCTCAAGGTCAAGGCCTGCTTCTTCGCGCCGATTGTCGATGAGAGCGGCCAAACCATGAGTCTGCTCGTGTTCATGTCGCCGAACCATTTCCGAGATAGCCGTCTACTGAACGAGATCGGCCAGGTGATGACGCGTAGCCTGTCCCTGTACTTACAGCGTAAAGCGGCCGAAAAACGACTCACCTTCACATCCTTGCATGATGCGCT
>JANLRI010000286.1:0-7571 GCA_031361565.1 Betaproteobacteria bacterium
CCGTCAAGCTCACCCGCCTCGAAGTAGGCCTGGGTGCTTGGCGAGACATAGAGCAACACCTCAGAGACAAAGGGCACCGGCGACTGCGCTGAGGTCAGTGGCTGCGAGGCAGGTAACTTAGCGAACGCGCCCTTGGGCACAAAAAACCCTGCAGAGGGCTCCTCCTTGATCACGTAGCTCAGTTTTGGCACGGCCGACTTGTCGGAAGCGCAGGCCTGTAGCAAGACCATCAACAGTGCGCACGACAGAGCGCTCAGCAGCCGGAATGGGGCGGCGGAGAGACGTCGAGTCAATAAGACAATCGCGTGCATGGGTGAAGTATTTGCAAAGGTGAGTCGGCGTAATCGCTAAAATAGTGCGCCCAAGACCCATAGACTTAGCCTATGAAAGCCGTTCGTTTGACTCAACCTGTGCGCTGCTGTTTCGACGTTTACGTGCCTAAGGCCGTAAATCTGTTCGTTTCTTGATTCAGCATAGTTTTTGTCACTTACAGGGTGCGGTCAAGTTGACCCCGACAGGCGGTCTGCACCAGCCGCAGAACTCTAGTGTGGTGAGTCACAGCTCTTATTCCCTGACCGGCGACACCGGAAAACCCAGTCGCTTCAGCTCAGGCTCAAGCTCGGGCCACCAAAGCCCTACGCCGCCTGAATACTCAACCATGCCATGCGAATCTTGCCCAAAGGGGCCAAAGGCTACGAGGCGCGCAGGAGCCTTCACGGCCTGTGCCCGCCCAACGTAGGCGGTATAGAGCCGTTTCACTAAAGCCGCATCGAAGAAGCCGTCATTTTGCCCATAAAACCAAAGAGACGGAACCCTAGCTCGTTCGCCGTAGTGTTGAAAGGCCGAGACCATTTGATCCGGCCATTGGCTTTTACAACGCCCGCTATTGGAACGCAGGCCACCCGAAAAGTTCACCAGTAATTGGACGCCCGGCGCAGCATTTTCAGCCAAGGCCATCGTGACCAGGCCACCGTGGGACTGACCAATCACCAGCACCTGATCCGATTTGATCCAGGACAGCTTTTGAAAGTAACGGATGACCGCATCGACATCTTTGGCCTGCGCGCGACCATTTGCGACGAGATCACACCCCGGTGCCGCGTAGCTTCCACCGGACTGAGAAAAGCCTTGCCGCATCGGGATCACCACCGCATAGCCGCGCCTCACAAACTCCTGACTGAGCACCGGGTAGCGCGCTCGCCCCTGCTGTGCGGGTGCAGTGAACGCTTTGCCGTGATTCATTACAACGAGTGGGAAAGGACCATGACCTTTGGGCCTAAAGACCGTAGTCTCTAATTGAACGCCCGGATTGCTGGTCAAAGGCACGAGGACAACGGCTTCAATTCCTTGCAGGATACTACCCGGCTTGGTGCGAGATCGCCCTCCTTCATTGTCGGGAACACTCTTTCCTAGTGCCTCGCAAGAAAACACAAAACCGTTCAAAGCCAGCCAGATCGTGGCCATGAAAAGAAAAGCCATACCCGATGGGATATTGTCCGAAACTGATCGAAGCTGGCCCGATACAGAGCGGCACGGCGGCTTCGCCTCCGATAAAGTACTCAAAGCTTACCCAAGCCCGGGTAGTCACCAAAAGGGTATCCCATGAAATCCTGCCTTATCATCATTGACGCTCAAGAATCGTTTCGGCATCGCGACTACTTCACCGATGTCGATCTGCATGCCTATCTTAGCGCTCAAAATCAATTGATTGCTGGCGCCGGCGAGCGGGGGATACCCATGATTCGAATCTTTCATTGTGACGGCCCAGCGATCGCCAGCAATCCATGGTCCAAGGAGTCCAGATATTTGAGCCCGATTCAAGGTCTTCGCAGAAAAGCCCATAGTGCCTAAACTTGAAGCCCAATACTGCGGGGTGATACCCTCGCCCCATGAACACACAAAACATTCCAAGCGGCGGAACGCCCACGAACACTGAGAGCTTCATCCCCGGCAAGGATGCCTCCCTAGAAGCCACCATTAGTACCATGCACGCCAAATTGCTGGCGCTGGGCATTCACATCGAGGAAGCCAGTTGGCTCAATCCGGTGGAAGGCATTTGGTCGGTTCATATTCGCGATCGCGATTGCCCCATCCTGTTCACCAACGGCAAAGGGGCCACCCGACTGGCCTGCTTGGCGAGTGCACTGGGTGAATACTTCGAGAGACTATCGACCAACTATTTTTGGACGCACTTCTATCTTGGCCCAGCGGTCGCCGAGCGCGCCTTTGTGCATTACCCACAGGAGCGTTGGTTTGATGTGCCCGAGGACGGTAGCTGGCCCAAGGACATCCTGAATGCCGATCTACACAAGTTCTATAACCCCGAGAGCAGCATTGACGCCATCGACCTGGTGGATTTCAATTCTGGCAATATTGAGCGCGGCATTTGCGCCATCCCCTACACCCGTCAGCGCGACAACAGCGTGGCCTACATACCGGTCAACATCATCGGTAATTTGTATGTGAGTAACGGCATGTCGGCCGGTAACACTCAGGCCGAAGCCCGTACTCAAGCACTCTCTGAGATTTTCGAGCGCAGCATTAAGGGTCGCATCATTAGCGAAGGCATTTGCCTGCCCGATGTGCCAGCGCAAGTCATCGCTCGTTTCCCGCGCATTGAGGCCGGCATTAAAGCGCTACGCGCGGCAGGCTTTGGCATCTTGGTAAAAGATGCCTCACTCGGTGGCAAATACCCGGTCATGAACGTCACCCTCCTTCATCCGCAGGACCAAGGCTGCTTTGCGAGCTTCGGCGCGCACCCGCGTTTTGAAGTAGCGCTGGAGCGCGCCCTGACTGAGCTATTGCAAGGTAGAGCACTGGATTCGCTGGGTGGTTTTCCAGCACCGGGCTTTGATATGGAAGAGATTGCCAGTTCGCCCAATATTGAAATTCATTTTGTAGACTCAAGCGGCGTGATCAGTTGGAAGTTTCTCGGCGACCAGCCCGACTACCCTTTCCACGACTGGAACTTCGCCAGCACCACCGCCGAAGACTATGAGTGGGCCGTCAAACGCTTGCACGATGACGGGCACGACATTTACATCTCCGACTTTACCCATCTCGGTGTCTACGCCTGTCGTATTCTGGTCCCCGGTGTTTCTGAAATTTATCCGATTGATGATCTCGAGTTTGAGAACAATAGTATTGCCAACGAGTTCAGAGAAGCGGTCCTCAACCTGACCGACCTCGATGACGAAGAGTGTTCGGATTTGCTCGATACCTTGAACGAATCAGGACTTGCCGATCAACGCCCGCTTCCAACCTTGATAGGTTTGGCGGCAGACGCGAATTCATTCTTTAGCGATTTGCGAGTCGGCGAGCTCAAAACCTTGCTGGCGCTTGCCATTGGTGACCGAGAGGCGACCCTGGAAGGTTGTGAATGGGTGCGTAATTTCGACCAGCTCGACCCGGCCCGCCGTAAGATTTATGCCTGCATTGAAGACTTGCTAAGGTTGACCATGCTTGCCGCGACGACGGGCCAGAAGCCGGGAAATCTTACCAAGGCCACTGCTCCGTATCTGGAGGCGATGAAGAGCATGTACGGTGCCGATACGCTGCTCGCCGCTCAGGAACTCATCGCGCAAAAGAATCGCTTTATGGGCATTCCGGCGCCTGGCTTAGAGCTGGACGGATGCGATATGCACCAGAAGCTTCTTCGGGCTTATGACAAGGTGCATCCTCAAACTTAGCAAAAACTCTCAAGAGCGGCAGGTCTGATGATTTAGTTCGGAATCAGCCATCACGCCGATTCACCTTTTCGCGGTGAAATCTTCTCTACCTCTGGAAAGTAAGTCTCGATGCGCTTGGCATCACGGGTCATCAGCGCATACCCATTCACACTTGCATGGGCGCCGATAAAAAAATCGGGAAGTGTCGCCATTCTTTTCCCGCCCAGGGTACGATATCTTTGGTGCGCGCGCTGGGCAAGAAAGGCTGCTTCCGGCGGTATGTCTAGATATTGAATCTTTGTTGCTTTAAGAAATGCACTCACAGCCCGCAAGTCTATAAAGCTCCGTGATATTTCAGTGAAGATAAGCGCATTGATACCAAGTGTGTCGCGGCAAGACGCCAGGAATAATTGGTCTGAACTCCAGGCATGCCATTCGGGCGACTCTTCAAGTAGATCAATCAGCACACTACTGTCAATCAAGATCACTTATTCCAGCCTTTTCCCCGCGACTCATTTAGAATGTCCTCGGTGGATTTACCAGCGACGCCCTTGCCAATGAATGCTTTAAAAGGATTTTCCGTCGAGCTCGATGCATCGACGCGTTTCAAGCGGACATTGCCGTCGCTTTGCAACTCGAAGTCCACTGCCTGTCCGGGCCCAACGTTGAGGGCAATGCGCACAGCCTTTGGGATAGTGACCTGGCTTTTGCTTGTTAAAAAATATGCCATATTGCACTTTGATAAAAGTAATACATTTTAAGTATTACTTTCTTTCAGGTTTTTGTCAATGTGGAACACTGGATAACGGTGCTTGCGTTCTCTCTCCCCTATCGGCTATGATTCGGGCATGAACACCCGATTCCCCCTGTCTCTACTACTGCTAGGCCTAGCCCCTGGCCGGGGTCTGTTCATTCGCTGCAACGCAGCCTGATCTCCCCCTGATCCCGGCCTCATCAAACAAGCAGAACCTGAAGCTGCTTGTTGGGGGGATTAAAATCTGAATATAAATACCGTCGGCACCCACCCCTGGGCTAGACCGATTTAGATGGTGAAGATCATGCTTAAAAATCCGAGTACTAAGTATTACGCCTTTCCGCCCGTGCATTTACCCGACCGTAAATGGCCAAACCGCACTTTGAGCGCTCCGCCGATTTGGCTGTCGACCGACTTGCGCGACGGCAATCAGGCCTTGTTTGAGCCGATGAATGGAGCCACCAAGTTGCGCCTCTTTAGAGAGTTGGTGCGCATCGGATTTAAAGAGATTGAGGTGGGCTTTCCTTCGGCATCGCAAACTGATTTTGATTTTGTGCGTAGCTTGATTTTGGAAGGCCATTTGCCGGATGATGTGACTCCGATGGTGATCACACAATCGCGCGAGGAATTAATTGAGCCCACCGTGCGCTCGTTGGCGGGTGCCAAACGCGGCATCGTGCACTTGTATAACGCCGTGGCCCCGGCCTGGCGCGAGCTGGTGTTTGGTTTAACGATTCCTGAGGTGATGGCGCTGATCAAGCATCACGTGGGTGTCGTGAAGAAGTACACCGATCAGTACCCACAAACTGAATGGGTGTTGCAGTACTCGCCGGAAGTGTTCAGCATGACCGAGTTGGAAGTCTCTTTAGAGGCCTGCAATACTGCGATTCGTGAATGGGATGCCGGCCCGGGCCGCTCCATCATCATTAACTTGCCAACCACGATCGAGAACGCGATGCCCAATATTTTCGCGGACCAAATTGAATGGATGGACCGTCATTTGGAGCGCCGTGAACATGTGGTGTTATCGGTGCACACCCATAACGACCGGGGCTCTGGCGTTGCTGCCGCTGAAATGGCGCAGTTGGCGGGTGCGGATCGCGTCGAGGGTTGCTTGTTCGGTAATGGCGAGCGATGCGGTAACGTCGACATTGTGACGATGGCTTTGAATCTCTATACACAAGGTATCGATCCTGGTTTAGATTTTTCGGACATCAATGCCACGGCGCGCATTGCCGAGGAATGCACCCAGCTACCCATTCACCCTCGTCACCCCTATGTAGGCGATTTAGTGTTCACAGCCTTCTCTGGTTCGCATCAAGATGCGATCAAAAAAGGCTTTGCGGCGCAAAAGCCCGATGCGCAGTGGCGCGTACCTTACCTGCCGATCGACCCGAGCGATTTAGGGCGCACCTATGACAGCGTCATTCGCGTCAATAGCCAATCGGGTAAAGGCGGCATTGCCTACCTTCTTGAGCGCAACTATGGTGTGGTGATGCCGCGCCGGATGCAGGTGGAGTTTAGCGCCGTCGTGCAAAGAGCCACTGACGCCAGTGAAACCGAGATGACCGCACCGGAGCTCTGGTCTTTGTTCAAGAAAACCTATCTCGAGGGTGCGAGCACTTTAGAATACCGTGCCCACCATTTGAGCGAAGACGGTGATCGTCAGTTGATTGACTTGGACCTCTTAGTCAACGGGAAACTAGTCAAACTTCACGGCGCTGGTACGGGCCCGATTGATGCTGCCGCCAATGCCTTAGGCGGGGGCTTGCGCGTAAGCTCTTACGAAGAACGATCCGTGGGTTCGGGCGCCGATGCGCAAGCCCTTGCCATGATCGAGGCCTCCTGCGAGGGCAAGCCGGGTGCGCGTTTTGGCGCGGGCTTGCATGCCAACATCGTCACGGCTTCGTTAATGTCACTGATCAGTGGCGCTCGTCGTTTAGGTTTGGTGCCACAACTCAAAGCAGGTCCAGCAACGCAGCCAACGACTGAGAGTAAGGTCGCGGTGTAAATGCAGGCGGTAGATCGCCAAGCCAATAGGCGGCGCAGGTTTTGCGCCGACGTTTTGGCGGGCTCTGCGTCCACTCTTGCGCTGCCTTCGTCCGGCAAGAGCCAAACGTCCGCAGCGGGCGCCGCCTCGTTCTGGCCTCCACGCGCCGTGCGCATTGTGGTGCCCTTCCCTCCGGGGCGCACGACGGATGCGAATGAGACAGCCCGCCCACGCTCCTAACAAAACCCGCCAACGACTCGCGTCATCGCCTCAAAAACATCATGCCCGCCGCCATAGGCTGGATCAAATTGGAGCGCCTGCGCGCTGGCGTTGATCTGAATGGCTTCACTTATGGGGACTGTGGGACCAAGCCCCGCTCCTGCGACTTGAATTTCGCAGGCACGCTGCAAGGTCCACAGATAGGCGAAGGCCATCGGAATGGTTTCGCCCCAAGCGAGCAATCCGTGATTGCGCAGAATCACCGCTCGGCAATCTCCGACCGAGCGCACCACTCGCGGCCCTTCATCGGCGTGTAGCGTGATGCCCTCGAAGTCGTGGTAGGCCACCCGTTGGTGCAACATCGCACCATAGAAGTTATCTCTTGATAGACCTTGGGCGCTCCCGGCGACTGCACAACCTGCGGTGGTATGGGTGTGCATGATGCAATGCGCCCCGGCAAGGCCTTGGTGAAGCGCCGCATGCAAATTGAAACCCGCCGGATTTACCGGCCAAGCGGATTCACCAAGGATCCGTCCATATAGGTCGATTTTGACCAAATTCTCCGGGGTAACTTCACTATAGTGCAGACCAAAGGGGTTGATCAGAAAGTGAAGTTCCGGCCCGGGCAGACGCACGGTAATGTGGTTGTAGATCAGCTCGGTCCAGCCGAGATGGGCAAAAATTCTGTAACAGTTGGCGAGCTGCTTTCGGAGGGAGGCTTCATCCATCTTAGTTTCCTTCAGCCGAGCGCTCAAATGCTTCAACGGCGTTAGCCTTTAGCAAAACATCCAAGGCCTCACTCAAGGCTAGGCTTTGCGCCGTACTCAATACCCTAAAAATTTCATGGTTGCGGCGTTCGATGAGGGTGAGGCTATGGCGATACTTTGCGGCGCCCTGGCGAGTTAGCTTGAGTGCGACACTGCGTGCATCCTTTTCGCTG
>JANLRI010000310.1:0-6046 GCA_031361565.1 Betaproteobacteria bacterium
AGCGCAGTCACCATGGTGCCGGTTTCACCAGGGGTATTAAGCAAGATCGAGGTGGTGGAGCCCCCATACATGGCGCCGTAATAAATTCCTGCGAAGAAGATCATCGAGGCTGTGGGCTCGACTTGGGCGGTAATCGGCAGCAACATCGCGATGGTGACGGCCGGCCCCAAACCGGGCAGTACCCCAATGGCCGTCCCCAAAGCACAGCCAATAAAAGCCCACATCAAATTGATGGGTGTACCCGCTGTAGCAAAGCCTGAAAGCAGTTGGCCCCAAATATCCATCTTCAGATCCAGCCTGTGCCCGTTAAACCGGGCAAATTAATTTTAAGGGCCTTGCTAAAAAGCCAAAACACGGGTGCCGCGATCACTATGCCCAACACCAAGTCCTTGAGGGCTTGAGCGAGTCCGCCATGAGCCTTGCCTTCTGATGCCCGAAAACCACGCACGGCCAAGGCAAAGCAAAGTGCGCAGCTCAGAACAAAGCCTATTCGCTCAATTAAACTCGCGTTCAGAAGTAATCCGGCAGCCACCCAAGCAAAGGCGCGCCAATCGCCTCGAGGCGCGCCGGTGGGTTGCTCCAGCTTGCGATAGCCGCCCCGCTGTGCCTCAAACACGAGCCAAAACCCGCAGACGGCCAAGGCGATTGACACAAACCAGGGAACAAAGTTGGGGCCGATCCCAGCATAGCCAGCGCTCGAAGAAATGTTGCTCGCACCGAAGCCCATCACCCCTGCAACGATGAGCGCTCCAGCCCCGATCAAAGTTTGCGAGGTTATTGACCGCGCTGAACTGACTTCGCTCATATAAGCTCCTTTAGACCATGCCAGATTTGACCATGATGACCCGCAGGGCCGCGAAATCACGCTCTACAAAACTGTCGAAGGAAGGACCCGTAAGTAGGGCCGGAGTCCACGCATTTTTCTCAAGAGATTCACTCCAAGACTTGGTCTTCACGGCCTTCACAACTCGCTCAGTAAGAGCCTTTCGGTCCGCCTCACTCAAGCCCGCACCTCCATAGACGCCTCGCCAGTTGCCGATTTCGATGTCATAGCCTTGTTCCTTCATGGTGGGGATATCGATGCCTGGCAAGCGTGCCGCTGAGGTCACCGCCAGAGCTCGCATTTTTCCGGCCTTAATGTACTCGGCAAATTCGCTATATCCACTGCCCGCAATGGTGACATTGCCACCGAGAATCGCCGCAATGGCCTCGCCCCCTCCACGGAAAGGAACATAGTTAACCTTGGTCGCATCGATGCCCAATTGGCGCGCCAACATCGCCGCGGAAATGTGTTCGGTGGAACCTCGCGAGCCGCCAGCCCATTTCACGCTTCCAGGATCTTTCGTGAATTGCGCAACCACATCTTTCATGGTTTTTAAAGGCGAAGAGGCGGGCACCACAAAAACGTTGTATTCACTCGTCAGCCGAGCAATCGGCGTGAGTTGACTCAAGGTCACCGGTGGCTTGCCGGTGATGATGCCGCCGAGCATGACCGCTCCCATGACCATCAAGGCATTGGGATCAGACTTGCTCGAATTGACGAATTGAGCCAGACCAATCACACCCGCCGCACCGCCTTTGTTTTCGAAAGTGATGTTTGACACCGCACCCGATTCGAGCAAGGCTTTCCCTAAAGCGCGCCCCGTGCCGTCCCAGCCCCCCCCTGGATTGGCTGGGATCATCATTTTCATATTGACGTTGGCATAGGCGCTAAAGGGTAAGGATCCGGCCGCTGATAGGGCTGAGATGGTTTTAATGAAGTGACGGCGCATGATGGTCTCCAAAAACTCTAGTATTTGTCTTGTTCGGCTCGAGGGGAATCACCCCAATGACCATATACTTTATCACTTTCGAGGCCAAGGTCCATCGGTCAAAATGTGCCGAATCCTGGAAATTCACGAAGAAGCGCTGACCAAAGTTCGCGGACCTCAGTTCCGGCACGTCAATTTCCAGAGCCCAAGTCAAATTCGTTTAAATCACTGATCTAAAGCATCTCAAACGTTGCTTACGCAAATGCTCTCGGCGAGCGTTGGATGAATCGACAATTCTCAAAAACTTTTTTAGATTCCAGCTTTCAGGCCTGTTGAGGGGCGCACGCCGCAGCTTTGAATTAGAATCTTTTTTCAGACGATATCAAGGTCCAATGAAATACGCATTCATACTTTTGGCTCTGCTCGCAGGCTTTTCGTCGGACGCTCCCGCACAGGCGGATTACCCTTCAAAATCTATTACTATCATCGTCCCTTATCCTCCCGGCGGCCAGGGCGATGTTTTCGCACGGCTGATCGCAGAAAGACTTACGACACGCCTCAAGCAAACCGTCGTGGTCGATAACAAGCCCGGAGCCACGGGCGCGCTTGGCACCCGTATTGTCGCCAAGGCTGCGGGCGATGGCTACACACTCTTGCTAGGCCAAACGGGTGAGATTGCGGTCAATCAATCCGTAGTGAGGTCATTAGGTTACGATCCTGTCAAAGATTTTAAGCCGATTGTGCTCATCGGCGACGGCCCGCTCATCCTTGCTGTACCCGGCAACTCGCCCTACTCAAGTGTTCAAGAGCTGATAATGGCGGCCCGTGCGAAACCAGGTTCGATCAGTTATGCCTCTTCGGGAACGGCTACTCCGGGTCACTTGGCCGCAGCAGCTCTTGCACTAGGAACCAAAACGCAAATGTCGCATGTACCCTATAAAGGTGGCGGTCAGGCCCTCACCGATTTAATGGGCGGCCATGTGCAGTTCTTTTTTTCAAGTGCATCGGCGGCCATGGTGCATCTTGCGAGTGGGAAAATTAGGGCCCTGGCCATCTCTTCACCGCAAAGACAAAGTGCCCTTCCGCAAATACCCACGGTGGCCGAGTCGGCTCTCCCAGGCTTTGCCTATAGCCTTTGGGGCGGATTATTCGCACCCGCAGGGACCTCCGACGACATCGTGGCCATGCTCAATCGCGAAGTGAACAGTATATTGGGTGAAGCGATCTTCAAGAACAGGCTAGAAGGAGACGGAAACACCGTGCGCAATAACAGCCCCGCGCAGTTTACTGATTTTGTTATCCGCGACATCAACAAGTATGCGGGTGTCACGAAGGCCATCGGCATTCAAGCCGAATAGCGCCACAAGCTCCAGAGATCGTATCGAAAGTCACATGAAGATTATTGTTTTGCCGGGAGACGGCATCGGTCAAGAGACGATGGCCGCAACGGTCGAGGTTTTGCAGGCAAGCTCGAAGCGTTTCAATCTCTCCCTCTATTTAGAGCACGAAGTCGCGGGCCACGACAGCCTAAAAATGTATGGCGCAACTGTCCGCCCCGACCTGCTCGAAAAGGTTCGCGGCGCAGATGGCCTGATGCTTGGGCCGATGGCCACCTACGATTTCAAAGACGAATCGAAGGGAGAAATTAATCCGTCGAAGTTTTTTCGGAAAAGCTTAGATCTTTACGCCAATATTCGACCCGCACGAACTTATCCAGGCCTCCCAGGGAAAGTCGGTGCATTCGACTTGGTCGTTGTGCGCGAGAACACCGAAGGCTTTTACGCCGACCGAAACATCGAATCAGGCAGCAGCGAAATGCTGATTACCCCTGATGTGGTCATTTCACTTCGGCGCATTACTCGCCTGTGCTGCGAACGCATAGCGCGCTCTGCTTTTGAGTTGGCAATGACCCGCGGCAAACACGTGAGCATCGTGCACAAGGCCAACGTACTGCGAATCGCTGATGGCATGTTCATTGACATATGCCACGCGATCGGCAAAGAGTTCCCAGAGGTGACAATTGATGACTTCATCGTCGACGCTATGATGGCCCACGTGGTGCGTCACCCGCAGCGTTTTGATGTCATTGTCACCACCAATATGTTTGGCGACATTCTTTCCGATCTCACTGCGGAACTATCCGGCAGCCTCGGCCTGGCGGGCTCCATCAATGCAGGCGCTCGCCATGCAATGGGTCAAGCCGCTCATGGCTCAGCACCGGATATTGCCGGTCAGAACATTGCCAATCCATTTTCACTCATCTTGTCAGCAGGCATGTTGTTAGGTTGGTATGGACAGCGCAAAGGTCTCAAGAACTTTATTGAGGCCAGTGCTGCCATAGAGGCCTCGGTTGCTCAGGCCATGTTGGCACAGGAGTCGACCATTGACGTCGGCGGAAAACTAGGCACTCAGGCAACCGGGAAAGCCTTTGCGTCGAGGATTGCACTTTGGTAGCGTGAAGCTGTAAGCCGCGTAGTCAACCGATACTCACCAGCCCATAAAAGTCCCTTCATGCCCTTACACTCCATCCCTGCTCTGTCCTGCGATTGCCATGTGCATGTGGTGGGCGATGCAGCACACTATCCCATGATTCCCGAGCGCCAGTACACTGCCGAGCTGGCGGATTTGCATGACCTGCGTCAACACATGTCCACCCTTGGCCTTGGACGTGCGGTGATCGTGCAGCCGAGCTTTTACGGCGCGGACAATCGATATATGTTGAGCTCATTGGCGCAAATGGCCGGAGCGGGTCGTGGCGTGGCCGTTGTGAATGATGGCATCAGTCATGACGATTTACTCGCCCTGCATCGGGGTGGCGTGCGCGGACTTCGTATTAACGTGGAAAGCTCACACAGCGAGCGTGCGGATCTGGCACAATTTTCACTTGAACGAACCCTCATTGCTTGGTCGGATCGGCTCGCGCCAATTGCCCACCTGGGCTGGCACGTTCAGGTATTTGCCGCTTTGCACTTGGTGGTAGCCTGCGCCAGGGTCATTGAGTGCCTATCGTTTGGCGTAGTCCTGGATCATTTTGCGATGATACCGACGCCTTGGGACCCTAGCAACGCCAACGTTAGCGTCTTGCTCAAGCTGCTAAGCGACGGTAAAGTCTGGGTCAAGCTCTCAGCCCCCTACCGACCGCCTGTTGAGAAAGATCGCCAAGAGGAAGACTTCACCCGACTCGCCAAACTGTTAATCAACGCCAACCCGGAGCGGATCGTCTGGGGTAGCGACTGGCCGCACACCCAGCGTGAGGTTGGCAAGTCCTCTCTAGAACCCAGCAAATATCGCAAGATCGGGTCTGACTCGCTGCTTAAGCAGATCCATAGTTGGCTACCCAGTGAGACCCTTCTGGAGCAAGTCTTGGTCAGCAACCCGGCAAAGCTCTATCAGTTTTGATTCAGTCGAATCGTTAGACGGAATCCTTCGTCAAATCTGACCGATAGAGCGAGGGAGGCACAAGTCGCAAAAGCTAACGGAGCCGTCTACGTGCCTTGGCACTTAACTTCGAGCTTAATCAGTGCTTCCTTAATAATGCGGAGGAATATCTTCTCGAATATTTCGCTGTCCAACTCGGGCTTCCTCGTTGCGCTTATCTTCGCGCAAGGTATGTAGCTCTTGCACCAGTTGATCGATCTGAAGTTGTTGCCGATAGACCGTTGTATTCAGGGTTTCAATCAAGTCTTCCGAATAGGTCAGCTTGATCTCAACCTCAGCAATTCGAGCTTCAAGCTCATCGTCAGCCGAGCGTTGAGTCACGGCGCCTTCGCTGCTGCGACATGAATCTGTTTGCCGTGGCACTGTACCGTTTGTCCTGGCCTGATCTTGGCCGTTTTTCGGCTTTCAGCTTGACCGTCCACGGTGACCAAACCGTCGGCGACCAAATGCTTGCCCTGGGCACCGCTATCGGCAAGCCCGGCAATCTTCAATAGGTCGCAAAGGCGGATGAACTCGTGATTGATTTCTATGTGGATGGGTTTCATTTCGCTGGATCATACTGGATTCAGGCTAGTGCTCTACTTTAGTCGTCCGAATGCGCATCTGTGAAGTACAGATGATGTCATGAGAAAAACACCTTGGCGAAATTGTCGTTTGAATACCTCAGAACCGGCATCGCCAGGCAATTTTGGCAGCAAGTCTACGGCCCGGCAACACAAAATCCCACTATACTAATTGACTAGTGTGGTGAGTCACAACTTGGCGCGCAACTCGACCTACGGGCTGGAGGACATGGAATGTTTATTGGGCACTACGGAGCCGCCTTCGTTGCGAAGCGGAATGAGCCTCGCCTGCCA
>JANLRI010000377.1:0-3078 GCA_031361565.1 Betaproteobacteria bacterium
GGTCGAGCAGCCCATCGCCATCGCCACAGTAATGGCATTTTCAAACGATGCACGCGACAAAAGCTTGGCGGGGGTTAGGTCTTCCCACACCATATCGACAATGCGACGACCACAATCTGCGGCCATGCGCACATGATTCGCGTCGGCGGCGGGGATAGAAGAAGCCCCTGGGAGGGTGAGCCCGCAGGCCTCCGCAATTCCCGTCATTGTGCTGGCCGTGCCCATGGTCATACAATGCCCAGGGCTGCGCGCAATGCCGCCCTCCACTTCCAACCATTGCTCTGCGGTGATTTTTCCGGCGCGACGTTCATCCCAGTATTTCCAAGTGTCTGACCCCGACCCTAGAACCTTGCCTTTCCAGTTACCGCGCAGCATCGGCCCAGCCGGCATGTAGATGGCCGGTACACCGGCACTAATTGCGCCCATGATGAGACCGGGTGTCGACTTGTCGCAGCCACCCATCATCACCACGCCGTCTACCGGGTGACTGCGGATCAACTCTTCGGCCTCAATGGCCAGCAAGTTGCGATAGAGCATCGTGGTTGGCTTAACGATGGGCTCGGAGACCGACAGTGCCGGCAGTTCAATCGGGAAACCACCGGCTTGAAAAACACCTCGCTTCACATCCTCAACGCGCTGCTTAAAATGCCCATGACAAGGATTGATGTCGCTCCAAGTGTTCAAAATGGCAATAATGGGCTTGCCAACCCAATCTGCGGGTCCATACCCGAGCTGCATTACTCGCGAGCGATGACCAAAGGAGCGTACATCGTCCGGTGCCAGCCAACGCGCACTGCGCAAGCTGTCATAGGGTTTTTTAGGAATTGTCATTGTTACTCCAGGCTCATTTTTAGGTGACCAACTTTAGCGGACCACGGGGCACCTGATCTTAGGCAGTGCTCAATGTAACGCTAATTCGTGGTCCATTTTTTAAAACAGTAAAATCCCACATGCTGGAATACTAAATCATGGATGGGTCAATATGAGCGGCGATGCTAACGTGATAAGTCACGGCACTGCAGTACTCGAAAAAGCCTTAGATGTGCTCGATGCCGTCGCACGCGAACCGCATGGCGTCAGCCAAGCTTCGCTCTCCAAGCTATTGGGCCTGCCGCGCACGACTCTGTATCGACTTCTTGCAAAACTGGTGGAACGAGGCATGCTCAGGCACGACCCTAAGCGCCGCGTCTTCGCACTGGGCTATAAGTGCTTCGAGCTGGCACGGCAGGCCTACGCCAAGCCGGATTTGGTGCTGGCGGCTTCGCCAGAGTTGCGCATGTTGCGTGACTTGACGGGCGAAACCAGTTACCTGGCCATTTTGGATGAACATGAAACGCTCTCGATCGAGCGCTATGATGGAGTTCACGACAAGCGTTCGCAATCGGCCCTGGGTCAGCGTAAACCTCTACACTGCACAAGCCAGGGCAAGGCCATGCTGGCGGCGCTTGCGCCTGCCAAGCGTGACGCCCTGATTAAAACTCTAGACCTTAAATCGGTCACCCCTGCGAGCATTACGGATCGCCGTCGATTAGCCAGCGAACTCAAACTCACCAGCGCGCGAGGATGGTCCATTGACGATGAGGAAGTGGTGCCTGGCGTACGTTGCGTGGGCGCGGCCGTGATCGATGCGCAAGGGGAAATGCGTGGCGCGATCAGTGTCGCTGGGCCTGCTTTTCGAATGACCAGGGAGCGCATTGAAGCACTCGGCCAGGAGGTTGCCGAGGCGGCAAGACGGATTGGCGCTCAGCTTTCACCCGACACTGAAGCTAGTCCACAACGCGATGTACAAGTTCTCGAAGGTGCCTGGGCCTTTCGCGGGGAGTTTCCGGTTTGGTGCGCAGACGAGAAATTGCTTTTTTGGGCCGACAGCCTGGCGCCTTCGATTCAGGTCTTTGACGGCGCGCAAAACCACCTGATTGCTGCCATCGCAGCGCCGATTCATGGCATGGTCAAATTCAACGATGAAATACTTGTGGCCTGCGAGACTGACTACAGCTTATGGCCCGCCAAAATTGTGCCAACAGAGCAGGCGAGGCCACTGAAGTTTTCGCCACAACCCTGGCCGAGGCATGCTCCGAAAGCCATCTGTGTACGGGGTGGACAACATTCAAAGTCGAAGCAAACGCTTTGGGCGTGCTGGCCACTGGACAGTGAGCGCTGGAAAGTTGCGGAATATCGCTTGGACGATCATTTGGAGACAACCCTCGACGACCCAAATACTCCGGCCAGTTGGGACTTTCACGAAGCGCTTCATGCGCTCGCCTGGGACCTTCAGGGCGAGGTGTTGTATGGGCTCAATCGCCAGTCCGGCAACATTATGGTGATGCACCCTGGACAGACGATCACTCGACGCTTGGCGACCGTGCCGAAAGGCTCGGGACGGCTAGCGGGGTTAACAATCGATGCCCGTGGAGGTATCTGGACATGCCTTGAAGAAGGCTGGTGCGCCATGCGATTTTTGCCGGATGGCCGACAAGACCGCGTGGTCGGACTTCCAATTCCCTGTCCGACTGGCCTGGCTTTTGGCGGCAAACAAGGGCAAAGTCTCTATGTGACGTCGGCCAGGCACTCGGTTTCCTTAGAGGCACTGACGAATGCACCGCTTTCAGGACGCCTGTTTAGCGTACATGTAGATGCGATCCGAACCGAGATTTCAGATTTGAGTTAGCGGGGCGAGTTGCAAGGGAAGCAAAAAATCAGCCTTTGACTTGCAACCCCAAGGGCAAGGGTCGAGTTCGATGCAGCACCTCTTCATTGAGCCATATCGCACTGCGCTGGGCGCGCTGCGCGACCATCGGTAGAGGTAATTGTTGATAATCGTCATTAAATACTTCGAAGCTGTAATCGCCTTGATAACCCAAGCGGTCTAGGCGTAAAACCAGGTCTGCAAGCTGCTCACTATGTACGCCCTCGCCTGGAAACACGCGGAAGGTGCGGGCCGTAGTCATGCGCTCTTCAAAGGTGGGGGTTTCGTTCCACATGAAGTCAGAGAGCTGCACCAGAAAAATCATGGCGGGATCAAGGGTTTCGATAGCGTCGAGTGGCGTCTTGGCCGCGAACACGTGAAAGGAATCCAGG
>JANLRI010000401.1:0-11854 GCA_031361565.1 Betaproteobacteria bacterium
CGCGCAGGCCTGCCTGGCCGCTTGCAGGTAGTGATACGAGCCTTGGAAGAATTGCTCATCGGTTAATACCGACAGACAGGCCGCGCCGTGTTGCTCGTAGCTCTGGGCAATTTCCGCCGGCAGGAATGGGTCGCGCAGCAAGCCCTTGCTTGGGCTGGCACGTTTCACCTCAGCAATCACGGCTGATCGGCCTTGCGAAATTTTGCGGCGCAAGGCTTCCTCAAAACCTCTCGGGGCACCACCAGGTTGCGCACGCCGCACGGCAATCAGTTCACGTAAATTAGCGGCGTTGAGACGTTGACTATTTCGAGCCAGCTCTACCCGTTTCACATCGAGAATTTTTTCGAGAATATCACTCATTTCCTTAAGCCGCAGCCCCGAGCCTTTGCGTCACTTTCACAAACTGATCGAGCTTGGCACGGGCCGCTCCACTGGCAACGGTTTCGCGTGCTAACTTCAGGCCAGAGGGAATGTCGCTCACCAAATTAGCCGCATAGAGCGCAGCCGCGGCGTTCAAAATCACGATGTCGCGAGGCGTACCCTCTTTGTTACTCAAAGCCTCAAGTACCATGGCCTTGGATTCCTCAGAGCCATTCACTTTCAAACCACGATTGCTCACCATGGATAGGCCAAAATCTTCGGGATGAATTTCGTACTCGCGTACTTCACCGTTCACAAGTTCGCCTACCATGGTGCCTGCGCCAAGTGAGACTTCGTCCATACCATCTTTGCCGTACACGACCAGCGCATGCTTTGCACCTAGCCTTTGAAGCACACGACTTTGAATACCCACTAAATCTGGATGAAATACACCCATTAAAATATTGGGGGCGCCAGCGGGATTCGTTAAAGGCCCGAGAATATTGAAGATGGTGCGCACCCCCATTTCCTTGCGAATCGCCGCGACATTTTTCATCGCCGGATGATGGTTAGGGGCGAACATAAAACCTAGCCCCACCTCTTCAATACAACGGGCGACCTTCTCGGAGCTCAGCATGATATTCACACCCAGAGCCTCCAGCACATCGGCACTACCGGATTTGGACGAAACACCACGATTACCATGCTTGGCTACCGCAGCACCCGCAGCAGCAGCCACAAACATCGTCGCCGTCGAAATATTGAAAGTGTGTGACTGATCCCCGCCCGTGCCTACGATATCCACAAAGTGAGGGCGATCTGACACCGGCACCTTATTCGCAAATTCGCGCATCACCTGAGCTGCGGCAGTAATTTCACCGACAGTTTCTTTCTTCACACGCAAAGCCGTGATGAAGGCGGCGGCCATCACGGGCGACATTTCTCCACTCATGATCATGCGCATAATTTTCAGCATTTCATCATGGAAAATTTCGCGGTGCTCGATGCAACGTTGTAGTGCTTCAGGTGCGGTGATTGGCATGTGCAGCTCCCTAATAATTTGTTGTTAAATAAACAGTCGTTCGTCACTTAGGAAATGGATTGCCTGTTTTACAGGAAACGCAGTTCCATCAGATTCTCTTCAAAAAATTGGCAAGCAAGGCATGACCATGCTCCGAGGCAATCGACTCAGGATGGAACTGCACGCCTTCAATGTTCAGGCTGCGGTGCCGTACACCCATAATTTCGCCATCGCTACTGCGGGCAGTCACCTCCAGTGCGTCCGGAAAGCTAGCTTGCTCGATGACCAGTGAATGGTATCGTGCCACCTCAAATTCGGTGGGAAGCCCGGCAAAAACTCCCTGGTCCTGATGGTTGAGGCGATCCGTTTTTCCGTGCATCACCTTCTGGGCACGAACGATACGCCCGCCGAAAGCCTGGCCAATTGCCTGATGCCCAAGACACACGCCTAAGATGGGCAACTTACCCGCGAAATAACGAATCGCCTCAAGGGACACTCCGGCTTCATTCGGCGTACAAGGCCCCGGTGAGATGACCAGTGCACTTGGCTGGGCCGCTTCAATTTCTTTCACGCTGACGGCATCGTTACGCAAGGTATGCACCTCAGCGCCCAACTCGCCCAGGTATTGCACCAGATTGAAGGTAAAAGAATCGTAGTTGTCGATCATGAAAATCATGGCGTGCTCATTCTTCTCACAGACCTTGCTCGACCAGCTCGGCGGCGCGAATCACCGCGCGCGCTTTCGCCTCTGTTTCTTGCCATTCGGCTTCAGGGATCGAGTCATAGACAATACCCGCAGCGGCTTGGACGTAAAGCATCTGATCTTTCACAATCCCTGTGCGGATGGTAATCGCGAGATCCATATCCCCCGAGTAGCTCAAGTAGCCGCATGCGCCACCGTAAATACCGCGCTTGGTTGGCTCAAGCTCATCAATCAATTCCATCGCGCGAACCTTGGGCGCGCCGGTCAAGGTCCCGGCCGGAAAGCTTGCCTTCAGCACATCAATGGCATCCAGCCCGGGCCGTAATAACCCTTCCACATTCGATACGATATGCTGCACGTGGGAATACTTTTCGATCACCATTTGATCAGTCACTTTGACTGAGCCCGTTTTGGCAATGCGGCCAATATCGTTACGGGCCAGATCGATCAACATCAGATGCTCGGCACGCTCTTTCGGATCCGCCAAAAGTTCTTTCGCCAAGGCTTCGTCTTGCTGCGGGCTCATGCCACGCTTACGGGTTCCCGCCAGGGGACGGATGGTGACGCGCTCTTCGTTCTCTGGCGTTTTGTCTTGACGGACCAAAATCTCAGGTGAAGCGCCCACCACATGGAAATCACCAAAATCGTAGTAATACATATAGGGCGAGGGGTTCAAAGAGCGCAGCGCCCGATAAAGGCTCAAAGGCGCATGCTTGAAAGGTTTTTGAAGTCGTTGGCCGATTTGAACCTGCATCAAATCACCCGCCATGATGTATTCGCGCGCTTTTTGCGCAGCGTTCAAATAGTCTGCTTTGGCGAAATGACGCACGACGCCGGGATCGTCGTCGGAGCCCGCAGGTGTAGCACTCTCCACCGAGCGTGACAAGCGGCTGCGTAACTCTCGCAAGCGCCTACTGGCCAACGAAAACGCATCGGGCAGCGCCGGGTCCGCGTACACCATGAGGTAGAGCTTGCCCATCAGATTATCGACAATCGCTAACTCGTCGACTTGTAGGAACAGCATGTCGGGCGTACCGACAGGGTCCGGTTTGGTACTTGGCCCCAAACGCGGTTCGATGAAGCGCACCACGTCGTAACCAAAGTAGCCGGCCAATCCGCCGCAAAATCTCGGCAAGCCGGGTCGCAACCCGGTTTTGAAGCGCGCCAAGTAAGCGCGTACAAAATCAATCGGATTGCCATGATGGCGTTCGATGACCACCCCATCACGCACCACCTGAATTTCATCCGCAGTGGAGCGCACCAGGGCGCGAGCCGGCAAACCAATGAAAGAATAACGACCAAAGCGCTCACCACCCACGACCGATTCGAGCAAGAATGAATTGCGACGTGCACCCTCCTCGGTCAGCTTGAGGTACAAGGAGAGAGGCGTGTCCAAGTCGGCCAAGCATTCCATCAGTAAGGGAATGCGATTAAAGCCTTGCGCCGCGAGCGCTTTGAATTCAATTTCAGTCATGAGTTTTAGAACATTTGGAGCGCCACGATCACAGCTACAAACGGTGACCACAAATCGCTAGGGTTTTGCTTGGTTCAGGTCTTGACCGGCCGGAACCCGGGAAGTTTTAGGCGATTGGCTAGCGCCACCACGAACGACGCCATGCTGCCCAAGCTGAAGTAGCTTGTAGTTCGCAATAGCGTGAAAACTCCCGAACAGAAAACATCTAAAACCTCTATTCCAACAGCCGAGCGGCCGCTTCCAGAGACACCACTATAGCATCCACATCTAAACTTTCAACCCCGCGCCCCTCGTTGTAACCATACGGCACCGCAAAAACCGGAAGCCCAGCCCGACGAGCCGCCAGGGCGTCATTGGCCGAGTCGCCAATCGCCAGAACTTGCTCGGGCCGAAGGCCAAAGCGCTCGCAGGCCACCAGAAGCGGCAAAGGGTCGGGCTTGCGTAGCGGCAAGCTGTCTCCGCCTAAAACAAACTCCATGTCGGCTAACAGGCCCTTCTGTTGTAATAGTTTGATTGAAAATTGGTAGGGCTTATTGGTCACGCAGGCGAGGCGCAGGCCGCATGCTTTCATTTGAGAAATACCCTCAGGCACGCCAGCATAGAGCTTGGCCTGGAGACCGTTTTCGCGTTCATAGTGGTACTCAAAACGCTCCATTGCGTCCCGTAAGCGAGAGGCATCAACCACGCCCTCAAGCGAGTCGGTCAGCGCACGATGCATCAGGCTCTCGGCGCCCTTGCCTACAAAACTTGCGACTCGCTCCAGTGTCAAGGCAGGAAGACCAAAATCGGCCCTCACTGCGTTCGCGGCAGCGGCAAGATCAGGTGCAGTATCGAGCAAGGTACCGTCGAGGTCGAGAATAATCGCTTGGATGCCTGCCAATGAATAAGTGGGTATGGTCACAGCGACCTGGCTTACACTGTTGCCAGGGCCGAGCGTAAGCGACCCAATACATTTCTGTAAGCGAGCTCGCCGGGGGCGTCAGGTGCATTAAAAATCGCCGAGCCCGCAACAAAGCAATCGGCGCCGGCACGAGCGACCTCGGCGATATTGTCGACCTTTACACCGCCATCGACCTCGAGAACAATAGGCTGCCCGCCTGCCGCCACGTGCTGGTCAATCCTTTGGCGAACCAATTTGAGCTTGGCCAGCGTGGAGGTAATAAAACTCTGGCCGCCAAACCCGGGATTCACACTCATCAACAAAATCACATCGATCTTGTCCATCACATAATCCAGATAATGCAGCGCCGTACCAGGATTAAAGACCAGCCCAGCTTTGCATCCAGAGTCCTTGGCAAGTTGCAGGGAGCGATCAATATGGTCGCTCGCCTCGGGATGAAACGTAATAATATTCGCCCCGGCCTTTGCGAACTCGACAATCAGGGCATCCACCGGGCGCACCATGAGATGCACGTCAATATTGCCCTTGAAATGGGGGCGCAAGGCTTTACACACCATTGGGCCAATCGTCAAATTGGGCACATAATGATTGTCCATCACATCCACATGCAGCCAATCAGCACCTGCAGCCTCAACCGCGCGGACCTCTTCCCCTAAGCGTGCGAAGTCTGCGGAAAGAATACTGGGAGCAATTTTGTAAGATGGCATAGTTTGAATGGGGTCTTGTCGAGGGTTTCGGCGATGATCGCTCAGACCGAACTAAAATTAGATTGTAACGATGTCAGTAATGTTCAGGCCCAACCGCCCTCACCTCGAGCTAAGAAAAACAAAGTAGACGCATATGAGTGAAGCAAAGTATCAAATTCAAGTCGAAGTCGCCTGTCGCTTTTTGCCCGAGCAATCGGATCCAGAGCAGGGGCGTTTCGCCCATGCCTACACTATACGCATTCGCAACACCGGTACGGTCGCCTCGCAGCTCATTAGCCGCCACTGGATTATCAAGGACGAAAATGGTGGTCGCGTGGAAGTGAAAGGCCTCGGTGTGGTCGGTCATCAACCCTTGATTCAACCCGGTGAAAACTTTGAGTACACCAGCGGTAGCCAGATAGTGACCCCGGTGGGCACCATGGAAGGCAGTTACTTTTTTGTGGCCGAAGATGGCTATCGCTTCGATGCACAGATTCCCGTGTTTACCTTAGCCATGCCGCGCACTTTGCACTGAGCGAAGCGGGCTTTCGCACGCAACTTACTTCTTGCCACGCATAGTCCACCATACACCCAGGGCCACGATGATCAAGCCGCCAAGGGCTTCGAGATAGATGACCCACATTAAATAGTCGCTCCTTCATATCAATGCTGAGGGATTCCATTTCCACAGTTCGCAAGGTATTGTAGGTTGACATTGAACTTTTCACGTTTTTTGAATAGCAGCCTTGGTGATTGTATGGGTATGGGTACGGGTATCAGCATTGGTATGCGTAAAGGTATAGGGGTGATTATTTGCATTGGGCTCAGCCTCCTTGCGCCACGCCTTGGCCATGCTCAGCCTGCTGCACCTCCCGCCGTACCCCTCGGCCTTCCTCCCACCCTAGACAAGGCCTCCACAGCTCAAGTGTTTACACTCGCCCCTATTCTCACCGAGGTCGGTGAGCCGCGAACTCGTCAGTGGTTGGCAAGTGTAAAAGCCCAATGTACAACGAGTAAGGCAAAAACTATTGAAGGCCTCTGCCCTGCCCTTTCTGTGTTGACTGATGCTCAGGCCTGGCATGACATCACGCAAAGGCTCGATCAGATACTTGCCTTGAAATGCGGGGCTCGCGGACTGATGACGGCCTATTACGAGCCCGTGCTGACGGGCACTCTTGCGCGTCAGTCGGATCAGCAAATTGCTTTGTACAGCCTCCCAGAGGGCGCGGTCAAAGCGGTTCAAGCAAAACAAACTTGGCTCAGTCGCGGCGAAATTGAAAACCTCACGGCAGACACGCCATCAGACCTGATCTCTAGACTTGCTCCTGACCTGGCACCGATCGTCTGGATCGATGATCCAGTGGAAGCTTTCTTTCTGCACATTCAGGGTTCGGGAAGAGTTCAACTGCGCGATCAGGCGGGCAGCCCACTCCTTAGAGTGGGTTTCGCGGGCCACAATGGGCATAGCTATCGCGCTATTGGCTCGACCTTGGTTGACCTTGGTGAGATGCAGCGCTCAGAGGTCAGTGCCAACAGTATCAAGGCCTGGCTTAGCCAGCGCATGCGAGGAAGTCAGGATGAGCGCTTGCGGGCGAAAGAGGTGATGCGCAGTAACCCTCGCTACGTGTTTTTTAAACGCCTGCTCGAAGCGTCAATCGAAACGAGCCGCGGGCCTTTGGGCGCGCTCGCTGTGCCGCTCACCGACATGGCGTCAGTTGCCGCCGACCCAAGTTATCATCCTCTCGGCACCAGTTTACTGATTTTCACCGAGCGCCTGGGCCCTCAATTGGTACAAGTCCAAGATGTGGGTGGAGGCATCAAAGGTGCGGGTCGGCTCGACTTATTTACGGGCACAGGAGAGGCGGCAGGCACGCTCGCCAGCGACTTTAAAGAAAACCTGCGCTCTTTGGAAATCGTACCCAGAAACAGTAAGGCCGATACGCAGCCGAGAATTCAATTAGAGCTAGCCACCGCCCTGGCTAATTGCTCGGGTGGCATGTAACCTTGTATCCGCTTTCCGTTGGTGAGGAAAATCGTTGGCGTCGCCGAAATGCCATACTTACGACCAAGCTCTTTGATTTTTTCCAAAGGTGTAGCGCAGGTGCCGTCATTGCCCGGCACCTTGCCGTCCAACATTAACTCGCTCCATGCTTTTTGTTTATCCTTTGCGCACAGCGCTTTCTTCGCTTTCACGTCGGAGTCCGGCGAAAGAATTGGATAAGCAAAGGTATATACGGTGACGTCTGGCAACAAATTTAAATCGGCACGAAGTTTTTTGCAATAGCCACAATTCGGGTCTTCGAAGAGGGCTATCTTGCGGGTGCCTTTACCGTTCACCTGCTTGATCGCCATTTCCAGTGGAAGATCTTTAAAGTTTATCGACATAATTTCATCGAGACGCTCCCGAGTCAGATCTCGGTTCGTTTTCAGGTCGAGCATATGCCCTTCCATAAAAATAAACTGCGCCTTTTCGTCAACGTAAAATAAGTCAGCGCCAATCCGCGCTTCGTAAATATTGGCTAGAGGCGTACGGCGCACCTCCTCGACTTTGTAGCGATTGTTCGTCCAAGCCTCCAAGCTGCTTTTGATGTTGGCCGCAATCTCTGGGTTGGCAGCTCCCAAGGGCGCCGGACCAGGTGTGGGAGTCGCAGCCGCTTTCGGCGCAGGTGTGAGCGGCGCGGGTGTCAGCGGCGCGGCCGTGACCGCAGGACTTCCCGGCGCTGATTTCGCCTGAGCCTGAGCGTTATTTGGTAGCGTCGCACTTAGCAGCCCCACTCCCGTGAGGGTGATCGCAAACGCGGTAAGGATAAAAACTCTCATAAATTACTTTATTTCTTGAACTCAGGACTGCATATTAAGCTAGGCAACAAGTACTGCCCGTAGAGAGGTCTCCCAGCGAGCGCTGAGCTGACAGAAGGCGTTTAAGAAGCGTGCCGAATCATCGCCTGCTTCAAAGGCGGCAAGTGGTTCACGCCCCGCCAACCTAACTCGCGGGTTGCGCGCCACAGCCGCTCCAGAACATTCGGATCGCTGTGTGTCTCGAAGGCTTTTTGAAGGCCGTGCGTGAGATTCAACATCAAGGCAATGGGCTCGGCCCTGGAGCGCGCATATCGCCGCAAGGTAATCGCTTCGCCCATATCGGCTGCGGGGGGCAATACACGCAATATTTCGGCAAGAGCCTGAGCATCTGCCAAGCCAAGGTTCAAACCCTGCCCCGCCAAAGGATGAACCACATGGGCGGCATCACCTACCAGGGCAACTCGCTCAGCAATCAAGGTCTTGGGTCGCAGGCGCGCGAGCGGGAACGAGCGCACCGGACTCAAGAGCTTTGGCACGCCAAAGGTCGCCCCAATCACGGCTCCGAGTTCCGCGAGGAAGCGAACATCGCCTGCCTCCGCCTGCTCAGGGCCCACGAGTAAGCGGCTGACCAGATCATTCTCAGCCTGATCCGGTGCAGACCAGATCATGCAAAAGCGTTGGTCTTTCATGGGCAAAAGTGCCAACACGCCATGCGCGCCAAACCATTGATAGGCGCAGTCGTCCTCCCGGCTTGTAGTCGCCTGGGATGGGGCCAAGGGCGAATTCGCAGCATTAGCAACCCCATCGCCTTGAATATCCGCAAATTCGAGTTCGGCGACCACAGCCTTTTGAGGATAGGCATAAAGCTCAGACTCAATGCCCGCTAAAGTTCGAAGCAAGGATTGAGCCCCATCCGCGGCAATCGCTAAAGAAGTCGAAATCTCAAAACCTTCGCCTTTCAGCGACAGTTTGCGCCCCAAAGGTGGCGTCGCGCCCAAAGTAGCCAGTGCCTTGCCAAGACGGGAAATGCCCTGCCGACCCGTTAAAGCCTCAAGCTGCATTTGCAAATCCGACTGCCGCATCACCCAAGCCAGCGCAGCCAATCCAGAATCGGCCGCATTAAACTGAAGCTCAGACTCCGAAAACACGCGCATTTGGTGCACAGCGCAGGCGCGCGGCCTGACCTGCACACCCAAAGATTCGAGGAACTCGACCGAATTCGGCGTCAAAGTGACAATTTGATCCGCCTTGGCGGCTTCGCCCAAGACCAGTACGCGCCGATCCGGCCGAGCCCGCTGAATCGCCAAGGCACTCGCCAGACCCACCACACCTGCACCCACCACCGCAACATCTACCGAACTTGAAAAGAGCGCTTCCATAAAGCGAGACTACCCCAAAACGCATAATCCCGTTAAATTCGCTATAATGGCGGGCTATTCAAAACAATAAAAGAATATGGCCTGGTAGCTCAGTTGGTAGAGCAGAGGATTGAAAATCCTTGTGTCGGTGGTTCAATTCCGCCCCAGGCCACCATATATTTATGAGTTAGGGCCGACCTGTGAGGGTTGGCCTTTTTCTTTGGCCGAGAAAAGTAGCGCAAAAGAAGGGATTGCGCGGGTTGTTCTTCAAGAGGATTTCACTTCGTGAAAATAACTTTGTCGATAACCCGCAGGAGATTCGCCGACCCACCTTTTGAAAAGCATTGAAAAGGTAGAAAGATCGCCGTAGCCAACAGTTTCCATAATTCGAGGAATGCTCCAAGACGTCGAACTGAGTAGTGTTTTGGCTCGATTTACTCGCGCTTGTTGAAGGATCGCTAAAGGCGACCCGCCTGTGTCAGCCTTGATGCGACGAAAAAGGGTACGGTCGCTAACGCAAAAAGCACTCGCCAGGCGATCCAGACTGTAGGGCTCGCTGAGCTGTTGATTAAACCATTGAGTGACATGGGTCGAAAAACTCGGCGAATCTTCGGATAGTAGCCGCGCATCGGCGTAGGGTGCCTGTTTTTCTCGTTGCCCGGGCAGCAGGGCGATGCGAGCGGTCGCAGTCGCCACTTCGGCACCCGGGTGACGTCTAATCAGATGCAGACCCAAGTCAAAGGTCGAGCTGACCGCGCCGGTGGTCGCGACTGCGCCATCTTCCACGAGAAGCGCGTTGGCATCGACTTTGACCAAAGGGTAACGTTGCGCAAAGTCTTTGGCCATGAGCCAAGCCGTGGTCGCTCGCCTTCCGTTCAACAACCCCGTTTCGGCGAGCAAATAACTGCCGACACAAACTGAAGCGACAGTTGTGCCCCGAGCCCGGACGAGCCGACCGCGAAGAGCGGCTTGCCTTGCTCACTGTGAGTGCGGGCGGCCCATTGATGCAGCACTCGGCCGGTTTCAGTCAAATGTGCGGCTTCAGCACCGTCGAACAGGATGGCTTGAGGCTGCTCTGCCAGCAGCCGATTCAATTCATAGTCGAAGGCATCGCGTCCAGCAGTGAAGCTCGGCAACTCAAAACATGTGACCGAATAGGCAGTAGCGCCCGAGCGCGGGCGTTGCTGCAATGATGGGGACTGCTTGCTTACGAGAAACTGTCGGGCCCGAAGGCGAGTTCACAAACACTGACTGCGCGAGTTGAATGACATGGCCGATCGAGCCGACCGACGGAGAGCTGTCGAACGTCGAACAGACCTTGTAGTGCAGCAGCGGCGTCGGCAGCTCTGCCATGGCTGAGAGAATGGGCAGCAAGTGCTGATCCATCTCGGCAGGCGTCATCGCGCGACTGTCACCGGCGACGCCAATCGCATCGAAGGGCCCGAGTTGAGCTAGCGTCTCGCGGCTCGGTACTTCCAGCGCATCGGTGGAGCCGGTGAAATCGTCGCCATAGAACGCGAGCTTCAAGGTTGAACAGACAATGAATCGCTCATCTATCTGCCATTAGCCGTCAATGTTGGTTCTATTGAACCAGAAACGCTACGGGAGAAAGAAACAAGGTCAGTAGTCCATAAGTCACACTCATCATGGGCTCCATCCAAATCTTGTTGATAATGCCCGCGATAACTAAACCCATCACGAGGAAAAACCCCCACGGTTCAATCCTCGAAACCATGGCCGCATATTGATAGGGCAAGAGTCCGACCAAAATACGCCCACCGTCCAGCGGTGGCAGCGGAAATAAGTTGAACGCAAACATCACGGCATTCACCAAGATTCCGCCTTGCGCCATTTTGACAATAAACGGCTCAGTAACCTGAGCACCTTCAAGCAAATAGAACAAGACGCCCCAGAGGAGCGCCATGACCAAGTTTGAAAGTGGCCCAGCCAGCGCCACCCACACCATGTCGCGCTTGGGATGGTGCAGGTTGCCAAACTGCACGGGCACAGGCTTGGCATAGCCGAATAAAAATGGGCTGCCCGAAAAAATCAGTAGTAAGGGCATCACAATCGTGCCCACTGGGTCGATATGCTTGAGCGGGTTCAGGGTGACCCGGCCCAGCATATAGGCCGTGTTGTCGCCAAAATGCTTCGCAACATAGCCATGCGCCGCCTCATGCACGGTGATGGCTAACAGCACCGGTAGTGCGTAAATGAGGATGTTTTGAATCGTTTGTGTCGTGTCCATTGCGCCATTGTCTCAGGAAACTCGGAGCCGCCATCCCCGGTAGATCCTGAGCTCGAGCGTCTTATCCGTGTCACAATCATAGTCAATGCCTAATCACAAAGCCCCTCGGGTAAATTGCTTATCCGAGCAACCCTTCGAGCATACCTAGTAATGATCTTCTTAAAACCTCATCCCCGGATAGCCTGCTACCCTTATCGCCTATGCAAGCCGATGAACTAATTACTTCGCTTAGCCGAGGCGAGGACAGTCGCCACCAATTCAAGGTCAACTTCACCCACGCGGATGCTTTGGCGGCGGAAATCGT
>JANLRI010000424.1:0-4098 GCA_031361565.1 Betaproteobacteria bacterium
GCCCTGCGCCTTGTCGATGCCTGAGAGCTGCGCATCGAGTTTCGAATCGACGAAACTATAGGTCACGATCTCCTGAAAGTCACAGGCGGCAATGGCTCGCTTGAGGTCGATCATGCGCTTCTTGGATTCGCTACGAGGCCGCATCGGCATACGCGCCATGGGTGGACGCTTGGGTAGGTTGTCATACCCCCAGATACGGGCTATTTCTTCAACCAAGTCCTCTTCCAGGCTCATATCAAAGCGATAACTGGGTGCTTGCACCGCGAACCCATTCAGGGTGATTTGATACTTGAGACCGAGGCGGTCAAACACTTTGGCCATCTCGTCATTACTGATGTCAGCGCCGATCAGCTTGCGTGCGCGATCCGCGCGTAGCGTCACCGGCGGGCGATCAATGATGCCGCCAGCTTGAACCGTGCCTAAACACTGGTCATCTAAAGGTCCTGCTTGCCCGCCGCAAATTTCCAGTACCAAGCTACTAAGGTACTCAAGATGATCGACCGTGCTTGCCGGATCGACGCCACGCTCAAATCGGTGGCCGGCATCCGTGGCAAAATTAAATCGGCGCGAACGTCCGGCGATTGCTGTCGGCCACCAAAACGCAGCTTCAAGATAAATATTCGTAGTCGCCAGACTAACGGCGGTACGATCCCCGCCCATTATGCCCGCCAAGCTTTCGACGCTTTGCTCGTCGGCAATCACACCAATCTCTTGGTCAAGGCTCACGGTCTGACCGTTCAAAAGCTTGAGCGTTTCACCCGGCTTCGCCCAACGCACCGTTAAGCCGCCATGGATCTTGTCGAGATCGAATACATGGGTAGGGCGACCAATTTCTAACATCACGTAGTTAGAAATATCGACCAAGGCAGAGATGGAACGTTGCCCGGCTCGCTCCAGGCGATCACGCATCCAATGCGGCGTGCTGGCCTTGGCATTGACATCGCGTATAACCCGCCCTGCGAAACGTCCGCATAAGTCAGGCGCTTCGACTTTGACGGCCACCCGATCTGTCAGGCTCACCGCGACCGGCTTGAATACTTTCGGCGCGAGCGGAGCCTCGCTGATCGCGGAGACTTCACGGGCCACGCCATACACACTTAAGCAATGTGCAAGGTTAGGCGTGAGCTTCAGCATCAGCACTTGATCATCCAAGTGTCCATACTCGCGAAAATCTTGGCCAACCTTCGCGTCGGGGGGTAAAATCAGTAGGCCATCGATGTCTTGTGTTAAACCGAGCTCGGTTGCGGAGCACAACATGCCATTGCTTTCCATGCCACGCATCGCCATTGGCTTGATCGCAAAATCATTCGGCAACAAGGCTCCCGGCAAGGCGCAAGGAACCTTGATGCCGACACTCACGTTGGGGGCGCCGCACACAATTTGGTTGATGCCCTGCCCTGTATCCACCTGACAGACATTGAGTTTGTCGGCATTGGGATGCTTCTCGAAGGACAACACCTGTCCAACCACCACTTTGGAGAAGGTCGGCGCGTAAGACTTCGACTCCTCAACCTCCAGGCCTGCCATCGTTAATTGATCGGCAAGCTGTTCGGACGTCCAGGCTGGATTGCAATAGGCGCGAAGCCAACTTTCGGGAAATTTCATAAGTTAAATTGCGCAAGAAAACGCAAGTCGTTGTCAAAGAAAAGTCGCAAATCTGCGACGCCATAACGCAGCATGGCCAGACGGTCAATACCGCTGCCAAACGCAAAGCCCATGTACTTCTCAGGGTCCAAACCGATATTGCGAATCACGTTAGGGTGCACCTGCCCAGAACCAGACACCTCCAACCAACGCCCCGCTAATGGGCCGTCGCTAAAACGAATATCTATCTCGGCGGAAGGCTCCGTAAAAGGGAAATAAGAGGGACGAAAACGTACATCAATATCGTCACGCTCGAAGAACTGATTGATGAAATCCTCATAGACATTTTTAAGATCTGTAAGGCTAATATTTTCATCAATCCACATGCCTTCAACTTGATGAAACATGGGCGAGTGGGTTGCATCTGAATCCACCCGGTAGGTGCGCCCTGGAGCGATCACTCGGATGGGTGGATTGTTCATGCGCGCGTAGCGAATCTGCATCGGGCTGGTATGGGTTCGCAGCAAATGACCGCCTTCCACATAAAAGGTGTCGTGCATCGAGCGCGCGGGATGGTTCTCCGGGGTATTTAAGGCCGTAAAATTATAGAAATCTTCTTCAATCTCCGGGCCATCGGCGACATCAAAGCCAATCGAATGGAAGATCGCCTCAATACGCTCAATCGCCATAGTAATCGGGTGCAAACCCCCCTTCCCCAAGCCGCGACCGGGCAAGGTCACATCCAAGGACTCAGCGGCAAGTCTGGCAAACAAAATATCGTTTTCGAGGCCGGATTCGCGCTGCTTCAAAGCAGCTTCAATGCTTTGCTTGGCTTCGTTCAGTCGCTTGCCGACAAGAGATTTCTCCTCGCCCTGCAGCTTACCAAGGAGCTTGAGCTGAGCGGTGAGTTGGCCTTCCTTTCCAAGAAACTGGGCTTTGGCATTGGCTAGGGCAGCGGCGTCTTTGGCGGCCGAAAAAGCCGACTGCGCCGAGGCGATCATGGTGTCGAGATCATTCATACGTTGTGAGGTTCAGGTTGATGTCCCAGTGGAGCGCTTCTATCCCAATGCTTCGCTGCGTCCCACTGTAACGCGTCGTGTTCACTCGAAAGCACGATGCACAGGTCGAGCAACGAAAAAAAGGGCCGCCGGCCCTTTTCTCATCAGGTCAATTCAGCAGTATCTCAGATCGCTGATTTCACCTGAGCGACAACCGCCTTAAATGCGGGCTTATCGTTCACTGCCATATCGGCCAACACCTTACGGTCGAGGCCAATCGCGGCTTTGTTCAATCCAGCGATAAACACGCTGTAGGTCAAACCGTGTTCACGCACTGCTGCGTTAATACGGGCGATCCACAGTGAGCGGAATACACGCTTTTTGTTACGACGGTCGCGATAAGCATATTGCCCAGCGCGCATGACCGCTTCTTTAGCGATTCTAAAGACGGTACTACGACGACCACGGTAACCCTTGGCCAGCGCAATAATTTTCTTATGACGGGCTCGGGCCGTCACACCACGTTTAACTCGTGCCATGTTTGCTCCCTCCCTTTACGCGTAAGGCATCATGGCCCGAACCGAGGCCATGTTTGTTTCGTGAACAGTCACCGTACCGCGCAATTGGCGTTTGTTCTTGGTGGTCTTCTTGGTCAAGATATGGCGCTTGAACGCCTGCCCGCGCTTAACGGAACCGCTTGCGCGTACACGCAAACGCTTCGCAGCGGACTTCTTAGTTTTCATCTTAGGCATGGTGCCCTCAATACTCTCTTTTAATGCCTTATCAGGTGGCTTCTCACCAGAGAAACTCTTTGTAACCCGCTCGGCTTGTTTTCAAAGTTCAAAAGACCTCAATAACTCGAGGTAATCCAAACTCCGAAATTTTTCAGAACTTCAGCAGTGACCTGCTAAGCCCTAAAACTTTAGTGACTGGCCTACTTTTTCTTCTTGGGCGCAATCACCATAATCATCTGACGGCCTTCCATCTTTGGAAATTGCTCAACCGAACCCACTTCCTCCAAATCCGTCCGTACTCGTTCCAACAGTCTCGCACCGAGTTCCTGGTGAGCCATCTCACGACCTCTAAAGCGCAAAGTGACCTTCGCTTTATCACCCTCTTCAAGAAACTTCGTCAGGTTCCGAATTTTGACGTTGTAATCGCCATCATCAGTACCGGGCCGAAATTTAATTTCCTTGACCTGAATGATCTTTTGCTTCAGCTTGGCTTCGTGAGCCTTCTTCTGCTCTTGGTACTTGAACTTGCCGTAGTCCATCAAGCGACAAACCGGAGGGTCCGCGGTTGGGGAAATTTCTACCAAGTCAACATTTCCCTCGTCGGCCATGCGCTGGGCTTCGCGACCAGCAACAATGCCTAAAGGCTCGTTTTCAACACCAATCAATCGCACCTGAAGATGATTAATTTCACCGTTAATGCGATGGGAACGTTCCGTAGCGATACTGGGCTCTCCTTAAATCTTGCTCGGGGAAAAATGACAAACCCTCATAGACTTCACCCA
>JANLRI010000443.1:0-10548 GCA_031361565.1 Betaproteobacteria bacterium
CGCCAGATGTTCCAGGACTCCGGATGCAGCCGGATTGCTTCGGCGAAATGTTCGCTGGCCTCCTGTGTTTGACCAGCCCTGAGCAGGTGCCTTCCGAGGCGAAAACGGGCATGCGCCAGGGCGATCGCGGGCTCGGGCAGCTTTAACCTTGCAGCAGCGCGCTCGCTGCTCAAAACATGAGCGCTCTGATCTCCTTTAACTACCCAGTCACGAATTGCCTCGACATACAGCGTCTTGATTCTGTTGCGTTCGGCGATCGCCGCCTCGGGCATGGTCGCGGTGGCGCGATTCATGGCCCGAAAGCCATCGGTAGACCCGGCGCATTCGGGCGGTCGAACGATGCGCCCAGCCTCGTCGATCCACACCGCTTGCGGGACATTCACGAGATTGTAAAGATCGGCCACATGGTGGTCTCGATCAATCAGGCAAGGGTAGGCAGGCCGTGCTGCCTCAATCCAGGGCCTTGCCGCCTCGGGTTGATCCATCGCCACCGCCAAAACAACGAAATTACGATCCTTCAGAGAGTCAAACAATACCTGCCACACGGACAGATCGGCTCGACAACCTCACCACGAGGCCCAAGTGACCAGTAGAACCTTTTTACCGCGATAGCTCGACAGTTGATGTTGTTGGCCGTCCAGGTCCGGCAATGCGAAGTCGGGAGCGGTGAGATCACTCAATGCATGAGCGCGCTCTTGCGAACCGATTCCAAACACCCAAGTATCCCCCACCGCGTCGTGCACCACCGGCTGGCCCATATGGGCCCACATCGCAGCAATATCCAGTCGATCGTCGCGCACCAGCGAGCTCGCCTGCTCGCGTGGAAGCGGCACACAGGTCTCGGCTCGGCATAGACCTTCGGGCTTCCAACTCCAGCCGAGAGCCTGTTCAATATTTTCGCGATTGAGCCAGAGCGAATCGCCGCTGGCGATCGCGTCGGGCAGCGGCGTTTCGCGCTGCTCGTTAAGAAGTGTAATCATGGGCATTGCTCCGTGGGTTTGTCTAGGCCAGATTCATTCACAACTGCTTTGATGAATGTACTCTATTTTGCCCTGTTGGAATAAAAAGAGCACAAGCTCGGTTTTGTCCAACTCTCGGACGTCCATTGGGGATTCTGCCCGATCTTGGCCAGGGCACAGATCTTATGCCGGGACAAATGACCCGCATCGCCTTCACCGCCGGGATGAGCAGAAAATAATGCTTTCGTTTGGCCTTCCGACCACAAAAGCGCCGCTGAGCGCACCCAGCAAAGTGGCTTTAATCTCGTGCATTGGAGCGATGGCGCAATGCAGATCTGGCTGGTGTCAAATTTGAAGGCTAGGGAACTCGAGCGATTCGGGCAAGCGTGGCGAGCGAGCGTGGCCGCTCCGTGAATCCGGGATAGTTTTTAGACGCTAGCACCGAGGTTTACTTGAGCAGACCAATCTCCTTAAGATACTTGAGCGTGCCAGGATGTAGCAAATCTTGTCGGTGCGCCGCAGCCGCTGTATTCGCAGCGCTTGACTCGCGCGCCTGGGGCAACAACTTGGCAAAGGAGCGTTCGTTGAGGTGCATCGCACGGGTCAATTGATAGGCCAGCGCTTCGTCCAACTTTGGGCTGGCCAATACAAAACTCCAGGAGCCCACTGAACGGATGGCTTCAGCCTGGCCCGGATAGCTGTTCGCTGGCAAGGTCAGGTCGCCGAGATATCCATGCTTCGAGCGAATTCGGACAATATCGTCGCTGTTGGGAGCGATGAAGCGCCCTCCCTCCTGCATCATCGTCGTGAAGCCCGGCCAGCCGCTACCACCACCCCAGAGAGCCGCGACCCGTCCATCACGTAGCATCGCCGGACCGTCACCGGCCCTGTCCAGAAAGACTGCCTTAAAATCTTTTTCCATATCCAAGCCCATGCCATCAAGCACATAGCAGGCCAATATCGGCAGACCCGAGCCACGGGCACCGAAGGCGATCGCCTGACCTTTTAGATCAGCGATACTACGATACGGGCTATCACCGCGAACCACGAACATACCGGGCGTTGCATACATGGCCGCAATAATGCGCAGGTTCGCAGGCGGTCGACCGATACCGCCAAGAGCCTCGAAGGCAGGCTCTCCCGCCACCAGGGCAAGATCGAGCTTGCCGTCTTCCAAGAGCGGAATATTCTCGGTGGAGCCCTTGGTATTGCGCGGCTCAAGCAAAATGCCCGCACCGCTTTCATTGACAATTTTTGCAAGCGCCTCCCCGTAAAGCGGAAACCCCCCGCCTGGCGTAGCGGTACCTAAAATCAGGACGCTTTTAGTTTGGGCCATAGTTTGTGCGCTCAAGAATATGGAAATTAGACAGCTTGCTGCGATGAGCAATTTTGCTAGGTGATGAGACACTTGATCGGCTTGTTTGAACATGGGCATGGGGCTTTATTCGTAAATTGATTGATCGCACCTTTGAGCATAGCGTTAAATCTCGGCTGCGTTACGCCCAATTTCCTAGCCGCGACCGCCTGGCTTAGGCCACTGGCCGCGAGCCATATCTTAATGGCAATCATGCACGAAGATCGCATAGAAAGGTTTGAAGACTCGGCGGGCGAAAACCCGAGGTCGGCGAAGATATCGCCCGAAGATTTTTCGATCACCAGCGCCTCGGTGCTCTGAGCTGTCCTAACGCTAGCTTGGACTTTGGTGAGACTTTCTAATGCCGAGCAGTAAGCCGGTTCCGTTGTGAACAACTCTTTCGGTTAGAGATTCGCGTCGATTTTCGTGCCATCGCCTATGGAAACCTCAGAGCCTTTGGCTAGCACGGTCGGCTTCAGCACTGAAAGCCCTAGCATTACGGTTCCGTGCGGTTGACGGGAGGTTAGCCAGGCGACCGCCTCGCGTCTCGTCCTTCAGCTCGCGCACGGCTGATTCGTTGTTGGCCAGCGCATCGTAGTACCGGACCTCATCCTCGCTCAGTCCGAGGGCCTCGCCGCGATTTGCGGCTTCGAGGAATTTGCGGGCCATCTCCACCAGGTCTTGCATGACCTGGGCCGTCTCGATGGAGCGGTTCTGATATCGGATCATCACACCCGAGAGCAGCTCCGAAAACTTTCTTTCCTGGACGATGTTGCTGTCAAACCGGCTCTTGATCTCACCCTCAAGCAATCGCTCCAACAGCTCCACGGCCAGGTTCTTTTCGGGCAGGTTTCTCACCTGGGACAGGAAGCCCTCATCAAGCAGGCCGATGTTCGGCTTCTCAAGGCCGACCGCATCAAAAATGTCCACCACCGAGTCAGACACCACGGCAGAATTGATGATCTGGCGGATGGCGAGGTCACGCTCTTCGTCGGTTTTTCGTTGAGCGGTCAGGTCACGCTTAATCAGGATGACCTTCACCGATTGAAAGAAGGCCACTTCTTCCCGAACGGACTTGGCCTCATCCAGCGTGCAGCACAGCGAGAACGCCTTGCTCATGGCGAGCGCCACGTCCGCGAAGCGCCTCTTGCCGTACTTGATGCCCAGCACGTGATTCGCAGCTCCCGCAAGGGTCTTGTGCCCGCCGCTCAGATAGCCGCTGTAGTCGAATCCGTGCAGCATCGCACGCAGGCTGTCCAGCTTCTCGGCCAACACGCTGTAGGCCTCATGAGCATCCACCGTGGGCTTGCCCCGGCCATTGCTGGCCGTGTACTCCTTCATGGCGGCTTTCAGCTCGTTTCCAATGCCGATATAGTCCACCACCAGGCCGCCCTGCTTGTCCTTGAACACGCGGTTGACGCGAGCAATGGCCTGGATCAGGTTGTGCCCCTTCATCGGCTTGTCCACGTACAGCGTGTGCACGCAGGGGGCGTCAAAGCCCGTCAGCCACATATCTCGCACGATCACCCTACGCAATGGGTCGTCCGGTTTCTTGAAACGCTGCTCCAGACGCTTTTTGACCTGGTTGCTGTAGATATGCGGACGCAGAAGCGGCTTGTCACTGGCCGAGCCGGTCATCACGATCTTGATCGCACCCTTCTCTGGGTCAGGGTCGTGCCATGCGGGCCGAAGTTTAACGATCTCGTCGTACAGATGGACGCAAATCTCCCGGCTCATGGCCACCACCATGGCCTTGCCGGATTGCGCGGCGCTGCGCTCTTCGAAGTGGCTCACCAAGTCGGCAGCGACACTGGCAATGCACGGCGATGCGCCGACCACTTGCTCCAGTGCGGCCCAGCGGCTTTTCAGGCGCGCCTGGGTGTTTTCCTCTTCGTCTTCTGTGAGTTCATCGACCTCGAGGTCAATCTTGGGCAGGCGTAACCGACTTGGTAGGTTTCATGGCCCGGCTTGCCCTTCAGCTTGGCCTCAAAGCCATACTGGGTGCGATGGGCTTCATCGGCGATGACGACGATATTGTTCCGGCCGGAAAGCACCGGGAAGGTATCCTCGTCTTCGCCCGGCATGAACTTCTGGATGGTGGCAAAAACGATGCCGCCCGAAGGCCGGTTGGCGAGCTTGGCCCGCAAGTCCTGTCGGGTGCTGACCTCGGTACGATTTGTTACCTGTTTCTTCGGTACGGCGGTTGGAATTTAGGCAAGGGACCTAGACGATGCCAGCAGGGATTCGCCTACACTCACGGCAATCGCTTCGAATCCCTCGCGCAAGGCCCGCAGGGGCCGCGCTCATCTCCGCCAAATGCAAAAAACCCGCCGAAGCGGGTTTATTACATTTGGCGGAGATGGAGGGATTCGAACCCTCGATGCAAGTTTTAGCTCGCATGCTCCCTTAGCAGGGGAGTGCCTTCGACCACTCGGCCACATCTCCGTATTCTTTGACCCAGGTCAGTCTCGGATCGGGGCGAATCTTATCACGCGGCTTGTTCTAAGCCAAAAGCCTTATGGAGGGAACGAACGGCGAGTTCCATGTATTTGTCATCGATGACCACCGAGGTTTTGATCTCGGAGGTGGAAATCATCTGAATGTTGATGCTTTCCTTGGCCAGGGTTTCAAACATTAGGCTGGCGATGCCAACGTGGGAGCGCATGCCGATGCCCACCAAACTTACTTTGCAGATTTTGTCGTCGCCGATGATTTCTTTAGCGTTGATTTTGTCCTTCACTTGGCTGTTCAAAACTTCCATGGTCTTTTTGAACTCATTCCGGTGGACGGTAAAGGAGAAGTCGGTGGTGCCGTTGATGGACTGATTTTGGATGATCATGTCGACATCAATGTTGGCTGCCGCCACGGGCCCCAGGATCGAGAAGGCGATGCCGGGTTTGTCGGGGACTTGGATCAGGGTTATTTTGGCTTCATCGCGGTTGAAGGCAATGCCGGAGATCACGGCTTTTTCCATCGCTTCGTCTTCCTCAAAGGTGATTAGGGTGCCGGACGTGGCTTCAGTAACCAGGTCCATGTCATGGGGGGTTAGGCTGGAGAGCACACGGGTTTTGACACGGTATTTACCGGCAAATTCTACCGAGCGGATCTGCAGTATTTTGGAGCCGAGGCTGGCCATTTCGAGCATTTCTTCGAAGGTCACTTTATTAAGGCGACGGGCTTCGGGAACGATGCGGGGGTCTGTAGTGTAGACGCCGTCGACATCGGTATAGATGAGGCATTCTTCGGCTTTGAGCGCTGCAGCCACAGCCACGGCTGAGGTGTCGGAGCCACCTCGGCCGAGGGTGGTGATGTTGCCGTTCGGGTCTACGCCCTGAAAGCCGGTGATGATCACCACTCTGCCTGCATCAAGATCGGCACGCACCCGCGCATCGTCGATCGACTCGATACGTGCCTTGGTGAAGGCCGAGTCGGTTTTAATGGGCACTTGCCAACCCGCGTAGGACACGGCGTCGACACCTATGGCTTTGAAGGCAATGGCGAGGAGTCCCACCGAGACTTGCTCGCCGGTGGCGGCGATCACGTCGAGTTCGCGCGGGTCGGCTTCGCGGCCACTGCCCGCGACGATTTCGCTGGCGATTTTAAGCAGACGATTGGTCTCGCCCGACATCGCGGAAGGAACAACCACCATTTGGTGACCGGCGCGATGCCATTTGGCGACGCGTTGTGCGACGTTCTTGATGCGCTCCACTGAGCCCATCGAGGTGCCGCCGTATTTGTGAACGATTAATGCCATGGATCTTGGGGTTGCAACTTGGAGTGAGTAGGCAAGCCGAGGGAATGCCCGACCGCGCAAAGCCTTCGATTATAAATCAGGCAGGAACTCGAATTTCCAGGGGGAGCGGTGGGCGGTGCCTAAACCCGCTACAAAGAGCACTTCTTCGCCGTGCGTGACGCAGGGTAGGCGCTTGCGGAGGGCCGCGGGAATGCCTGCTGCCTGGAAGAGGTTTTTGAGAGTTTTTCGGGGGGTGTTAAGTTCAAGGTGCATTTTTTGGGCGCTGCGGGGGGCGGTCACTTTTAAGGCAGTCAGGTGCACCTCCTCCGCCTCGCTTGCCGCCGCGCCTCCCTTCTCCCTCCCGCCCTCCATTAATCGGGCTTTGATGAGGAGGCTGCCGCGAAACTCAGGCAAAGGCCAAATCCAGCCTTGCGGCGTTCGCTCTAGGCTTCTGGTGTCAAGCGCGCTGGCGATGCTTGGTCCAATCCTGATCATTGACCCAGGGCTGCCCTCCTCCACCCAAAGCCGATCCCGCTCACGGCGCAGGGTTTTGCAGCCGTGTGGGACGCTTACACTCCCGCCCTTGCTGTCGAGCAGTTGCTTGCGGATTTCTGCGAGCTTGGCTTGGCTAGGCACCTTCAAATCGTGATTACGCAACCAAGAGCGTAGGTGCGCAACTTGCTCTGCCTCAGCCAGTGCTTGCAAGGAGCTACGGCTGATCGTGCGCATTGCAATTGGCGAATGCGGCGATTGCGTAGCTTGCGGCCTAGTCAACTGAAATTCCAAGCGACTTGCCGCCTCCCGAAGATGAGCCATGCTGCGCGAGGCTTGATGGGCAAACCCAGGGAAGGTGCCTTGAAGGGCGGGTATGAGTTGAAGGCGTATGCGGTTACGCAGGAATCGCGGATCCCGATTGCTGGGGTCTTCCACCCATTGCAAATCATGTTCTTCGGCGTAGAGTTTTAGGGCGCTTCTCGGGCAATCTAAAAGGGGACGATGGAGTCGCATCGAGCCTGTGCTCGTCGCTTGCCCGAAGAGCCGGTTCGGGGCAATGCCGCGCAAGCCGTCCAGGCCCGCACCTCGCGCCAAGGCGATCAACAGGGTTTCAAGTTGATCGTCCTGATGATGCGCTGTAAAAACATGTTCAATGCCGAACTTTTGAGCGACTTCGTCCAGCACCTGGTAGCGCGCGCTACGTGCCCAGGCTTCGATGCTGTCGCCTTTGGCTGGAGCTCCTTTGAGGCGCTTGATAACGAGGCGAATTCCCCACTCGCGGCATGTGCGCCGAGCTTGAGCCTCAAAGCTCTTTGCGGCGGCTTGCAAGCCATGATTGACATGCACCGCCAGCACCGACTCTGAGCCGAAGAACAACGCGCAAAGATGCAACAACACGGTGGAATCCAGGCCGGCACTAAAGGCCACCATAACCTTAGGACCAGGGACAGCGTGAGGAGCTTCGATGTCGGCAAACTTACTGGCCGACTTGCTGGCCAACTTGCTGTCGGCCGCTCCGGCAACTCTCGAGTTGCCGTTTTGGTTGGTTCGACCTGACCTCGTCGCCTTCAAGCGAGCTTGGTTTCCTTGAAGTTACCGAACTTGGAAATGCGCTCCAGGCGCTGCGCCAAGAGGTCCTTGACTTTAACGCCTTGGAATTGGCGCAAGGCTTCCGACAGGCCGCGCTTCAAGAGTTGTGCTGCAGCTCCATGGTCGCGGTGTGCCCCGCCGACCGGCTCACTGATAATGCGGTCGATCAAGCCCAATGCTTTGAGGCGATGCGCGGTAATGCCCATGGCCTCGGCAGCTTCATTGGCCTTTTCAGCAGTTCGCCAAAGAATTGCCGCACAACCTTCTGGAGTGATCACTGAGTACACCGAATATTGCAGCATCAAGGTGACGTCGCCCACACCAATGGCCAGCGCTCCACCAGAGCCACCTTCCCCAATGATTGAGGTGATGATGGGTACCTTAAGTTCGGCCATGACGAACAAGTTACGACCAATCGCCTCGGATTGACCGCGCTCTTCGGCGTCGATGCCAGGGAAGGCACCAGGGGTATCCACAAACGTAAAAATAGGAATCTCGAACTTCTCGGCCAGCTTCATCAGGCGGAGTGCCTTGCGATAGCCCTCAGGGCGAGGCATGCCGAAGTTACGAATGACTTTTTCTTTGGTGTCGCGGCCTTTTTGATGGCCGATCACCATCACGGTCTGGCCATTAAATCGCGCCAGGCCACCCACAATGGCCTGGTCGTCGGCGAACGAACGATCTCCATGCAATTCATGGAAATCGGTGAAAAGCATACGGACATAGTCCAGGGTATAGGGGCGCTGGGGGTGGCGCGCCACCTGGGAGATTTGCGTGGAGCTAAGTTTCGAATAGGTATCTTTAACGAGACCGTCACTCTTTTTTTGGAGTCGATCAATCTCATCCGCGATGTCGACGGCGGAGTCGTCTTGCACAAAACGCAGGGAGTCGATCTTTTGCTCTAGTTCGGCGATGGGTTGTTCAAATTCCAGGAAACTAGTCTTCATAAGCTCGTTATTTTTATGGGGATGGGCGCTAATTTACCGTAATAAATGTTAAATGTCCTGAACCCGCTCGTGATTATCTTGGATCAAGAGACGCTTTCGGTTCGGTTTCACTCTCTTTTGTTCGTTTTTATCGCTTCTGTTCGCCGAAAGTCATTGCTGGTCACAATTTTGCCGCCTGCGCGCAAGCATCGTTCAGCTTCTGCGCCAAGTAGTGCCTGCGGAGCTATCCTCCAACATAATGCCTTGGGCCAGTAGATCCGCGCGAATAGCGTCGGCCTGAGCGAAGCGTTTCTCTTTTTTCGCCAGCATCCGTTGAGTGATCGCGCTTTGGATCGCCTTCTCATCCAGCCTTGCCGCTTGATGCGTCGCTTGCGACAAGAGGCCAGAGCGCTTTACTGCCTCGGGGTCTTGATTCAGGATGTTCAAAACCGCCGCAAGGCCACGTAGCTCCGCTTCAACCGCCGGATGGGCGCTACGATTTAACTCGGTTACCAAATCGAACAGTACCGCCAGCGCCACCGGGGTATTGAAATCGTCATCCATGGCGGCTTTGAAACGCTTGCCTGCGGGGGTGGTCCAGTCAGTATTTTGTCCAGAAACCGAGACGCCCGACAACGCAACACTGTTCGCGCCTGAATCGTTCGAAGCACGGGGACTCAAGGCGTTGTAAAGCCTGAGCAGGCCTTGACGGGCGTCCTCCAGAGACACGTCGGAGTAGTTCAGCGGGCTACGGTAGTGCGAGCGCAGTACGAAGAAGCGCAGCACCTCGGGGTCGAACTTTTTTACGACTTCGCGAATCGTGAAAAAATTTCCCAAGGACTTCGACATTTTTTCATTGTCGATGTTGACAAAGCCATTGTGCATCCAATAGTTCACGAATTTGCCATGAGTACCAAAGTGCATGGCCCCCTCGCTTTGGGCGATCTCGTTCTCATGATGCGGAAATTGCAGATCAGCGCCACCGCCATGAATATCGAGAGTGTTGCCCAGTAAGCTTGAGGCCATGGCCGAGCACTCAATATGCCAGCCGGGGCGGCCACTGCCATAGTTTGAGTTCCACTTCACGTCCGCAGGCTCCTCAGGCTTGGAGGCCTTCCAGAGTACGAAATCGAGGGGGTCTTCTTTACCGGTATTAACCGTCACACGTTCACCAGCGCGCAGGTCTTCCAAGGACTTGCCAGACAGCTTGCCGTAGCCGGGAAAGCGGCGTACCGCGAAATTGACATCACCATCGCTGGCCTTGTAAGCCAGCCCGTTCTTTTCCAGGAGCGCGACCAGGTTCAGCATTTGTGGCACGAAGTCGGTGGCGCGTGGCTCATGGTCGGGGATGGCCACGCCCAATGAGGCCAGGTCCTCATGCATGGCGGCAATGAAGCGCTCGGTCAAGGCCTTGGTGGACTCTCCATTCTCAACGGCCCGCTTGATGATTTTGTCATCGATATCGGTGATGTTGCGAACATAGGTCACCTCATAGGCCGAGGCACGCAACCAGCGCTGAATCAGATCGAAGGCAATCAACATGCGCGCATGACCCACATGGCACAGGTCATACACCGTCATGCCGCAAACATACATCCTGACTTTTCCGGATTCAATCGGATGAAAGTCTTCTTTCTTTCGGCTGAGGGTGTTGTAGATCTGGAGCATAGTGGGGTTTCGATGGGTGGACAGTAGAAACGTGTAATCGTAAATTATCGGAAAATAACCTTAGGGCGAAGGGTCAGAACCAACGCGGCTAAAAAATGACGGGCCTCACGGGTAAAGTTAGAATCTAGGCCTATCGCTTGATTGAGCATTATTCGAAGCTCTTGTTAATCAAGGTCAACAAGCATTCTCTTTTAAGGGGCCAAGGTGGCGCACTGTCTATCGAGCAGGCCAAGAGCTCAAACCAGTATAGCATCGGTACTATGCGCCCGGGCGCTCGCTTTCGCGCAGGGTTTAGCACTCGTATGCGCGCTCACAGGGCTCAAT
>JANLRI010000454.1:0-13457 GCA_031361565.1 Betaproteobacteria bacterium
GTGATAGACGACCAGCACGCCACGGTAGAGTTTGTCGCGCGTTACAAACTGAATGGTCGCGCGACTCGCCTGCATGAGATCAGCCGCTTCGTGCGGGTCAATGGGTTATGGTGTTATATCGACGGCGATCAGCCAATGACATAGCGTCGCTATTCAAAAAAGCATCCATACAAGGTTTTACCCGATAATGAGCGCAGTCGTTTTCGTGTTCAAATTTTTTTCTAGGTTTTTATGGCGCAATACGTTTACTCGCTTAACCGCGTCGGCAAAATCGTGCCGCCGAAGCGTCAAATTCTCAAAGACGTTTCCTTGTCTTTCTTTCCTGGCGCCAAGATCGGTGTCTTAGGCCTCAATGGTTCGGGTAAGTCCACGCTACTCAAGATCATGGCGGGTCTGGACAAGGAGATCGAGGGCGAAGCCGTGCCGATGCCAGGATTAAAAATCGGGTATCTGCCTCAGGAGCCGCAGCTCGACCCCACCTTGACGGTGAAAGAAATCGTCGAAGAGGGCCTGGGTGATGTCATGTCCGCCCAGAAGAAGCTCGATGACATTTATGCGGCCTATGCCGAGCCGGATGCAGACTTTGATGCGCTTGCGGCTGAACAGGCCAAATACGAGGCGATTATCGCTTTGGGTGGCAGTGATGCGGCTTATCAAATGGAAATTGCCGCCGATGCGCTGCGCTTGCCTCCGTGGGAAGCCAGTATTGCGCATCTCTCGGGTGGTGAAAAACGCCGCGTGGCGCTGTGTCGCCTTTTGCTCTCCAAGCCCGACATGCTTTTACTCGATGAGCCTACCAACCACCTGGATGCCGAAAGTGTTGAATGGTTGGAGCAGTTCCTGAAAAAATTCCCCGGGACTGTGGTCGGCATTACCCACGATCGTTACTTCCTGGACAATGCCGCTGAATGGATTTTGGAGTTGGATCGTGGCTCCGGGATTCCCTGGAAGGGCAATTATTCTTCTTGGCTAGAGCAAAAAGGCGACCGTCTTAAGCAAGAAGAATCCTCTGAGTCGGCCCGTCAGAAGGCCCTATCGAAAGAGCTGGAGTGGGTTCGTCAAAACCCTAAAGGTCGCCAAGCCAAGAGTAAAGCTCGCTTGCAGCGCTTTGAGGAATTGAGCTCATACGAATATCAAAAGCGTAACGAGACCTCCGAGATTTTTATTCCCGTGGCAGAGCGCCTGGGCGTCTCGGTCATCGAGTTTAAAGGTGTTAGCAAAGGCTTTGGAGATCGTCTGCTGATTGATGATCTCAGCTTTGCCATTCCGGCGGGTGCCATCGTGGGCATCATCGGACCAAACGGAGCCGGTAAGTCGACCTTGTTCCGCTTGATTCTCGGTACCGAAACTCCGGACAAAGGTGAAGTGAGCATTGGTTCAACGGTCAAGCTGGCCTTTGTGGATCAATCTCGTGAAGCACTGAGTGCCGAGAAATCGGTCTGGGAAGAAATTTCCGGGGGCTCCGATATCCTCACCGTCGGCCGTCATGAGATTGCTTCGCGCGCCTATATTGGTCGCTTTAATTTCAAGGGCTCTGACCAACAAAAGCAAGTGGGTTCGCTCTCCGGTGGTGAGCGTGGTCGCTTGCACTTGGCCAAGACCTTACTGGTGGGCGGTAACGTCTTGTTGTTGGACGAGCCCTCCAATGATCTGGATGTGGAAACCCTGCGTGCTCTTGAAGACGCACTACTCGAGTTTGCAGGCTGCGCCTTGGTCATCTCTCATGACCGGTGGTTCTTGGACAAAATTGCTACGCATATTCTGGCCTTCGAAGGTAACTCGCAAGTCACTTTCTTCAACGGTAACTATCAAGAATACGAGGCGGACAAAGTGCGCCGCCTGGGTGAAGAGGGCGCCAAGCCTAAGCGGATTCGGTTCAAGCCATTGGCCGGTTAAGAGAGCACGCAAGCGCCGATCCTCAGCGCTGCTTTCTTAACGACGACTTAGTGGGGCGACTAACCGTGCGCGCCTTATCGCACCCGCCCGGCCACCGCCCGCACTTTGCCCGGTGCGGCAAAGTAGATAGTGAAGCAGGCAAAAAAGCTGCACGCCATGGCCACCCAATAAGCCACGATGTAGTTGCCGGAGTAATCGAACAAGGCACCGGTGAACCAGGGGCCAGCGGCACCGCCGCTGATGGCGATAAGCATCAGCACGCCAAAAATCGAGCCGTAATGCTTACCCTCAAACATTTCGGCGGGGATGGCACCGAACACGGCCGTAATGCCGTATCCGATCAAGCCCTGGGCAAGGATCATGAAGTACAGCAAGGGCGTATTCGGGCCTTTACCCAGAGCCAGCAAGGCTAGATAAGTGGCGATAAAGCCAAGGTTACTTAAGACCCAGACAAACTCACGGCCTATGCGGTCGGATAGATGGCCCAGGGCGATTTGCCCAGGGATCCCGGCTAGACTCACGGCACCCAAGGCCCAAGCTGCGTCGGTGGCTGAGAAGCCCACTTCGACCAAGTATTTGGTCTGATGAACTTGCACGGCATACCAAGCGTACATGGTGCAAAAGTATCCTGCCGCAAGCCACCAAAAGCGTGCGGTCCGCAACGCTCTTGCCAAGGTCCAATCGATGGCCGCCCATTGAGCGTCAACGATATTGGTTTTTGCCTTTGGCGCCAGACTGGAGGTGCCGTTGGCGCCAGAACCTATTGCGGGGCTCGCCTGAGCACCATCTGGCAAGAGGCCGAGATCCTGAGGCTTTTTGCGTAGCAAAAACGTTGCAGGCAAGCCGATGACTAGTACCGTGAGGGCGAGCATGATGCAGGCATGTCGCCAGCCCTGCGCATCCATGAGCCTTTGCATCCATGGAAGAAGCACAATCGAGCCAATACCCACACCTGAGAAGGCGATGCCCATCGCGAGCCCGCGCCGTTGTACAAACCAATTGGGCAGGTAGAGCGACTGGCCGCTATAGCCAAGGCATACACTACCCACCCCGATCAGTACACCCAAGGTGAGATAAAGGTGCCAGGGCTGATGGGCCAGAGTGGCTAGATACAAACCGGCAACAATCGAGGCGACGCCGATTTGTGCCACTAACATCGGCCCCTTCAAATCCATCAAACGGCCGAGAAGTGGGCTACCAAAGGCAGAAATTAGAAAGCCGAAGGAAAAGGCCCCTGCGGTGACGCTTCGGTCCCAACCGAACTCACTAAGAATCGGAGGCAACAAGAGCGAAAATGCGGTGCGGGCGTTGACCCCCATCGCCATCGTCACGAAGGCGACCGCGATGATCACCCAGCCATAGTAAAACGGAAGACGCCGAGCAGAATTTTGGATGAGGGGCAAGTCAGTACCTTCCAGGACGTTAGGCGTAGCGCGGGTCGCTGAACTCATAATACTGAAAATTTGGTCTGTGCACCTAATGTGGAACGCCACACTAGGCCGACTGGCCCTGGGCGAAATTGATTGTCGGCAATGACTGCACGGAACGGCACAGGCTGATGCCCAGGTTTAGTGGGTAACATGACGCGATCAAATGTCGTTTTGGGTAGCGAAGAACAAGCCAATGAAAAAGAGTCAGTCCGAGTTCGTCACCATCCGTGGCTTGAAGATTCATTGTCGGCGTTGGGGCAATCCGTTCGCGCCGCTCCTATTTATGTTGCATGGCTATCAGGATGAGTCGGCCTCCTGGCAATTCACGGTCGATGCGATGCAGAGCGAATGGCAGGTGATCGCCCCGGATTGGCGAGGCTATGGCCTATCAGAATGGAGCAGGTCGGATTCCTACTGGTATCCGGACTACTTGGCCGATCTTGACTACCTGCTGGATCATTTCTCGCCAGAGCGCCCGGTTCGAATCGTTGGCCATAGCCTGGGAGCCAATATCGCCGCCGTTTATGCCGGACTGAGGCCCGACCGAGTCAGCCATTTGGTGAATGTAGATGGCTTTGGTCCACCCATGATGCGTCAGGACCCCGCGCCACGTAGGCTTGCGAAGTGGCTGGCCCAACTACGTGACGACACGCCGCAACGCCCCTATTCGGATTACGAAGAGTTCGCTCTGCGTATGCAATCCGAGAACCCGCGCTTAACGGATGAGCGCGCACGTTTTATTGTGCAACATTGGGGCAAGGAGGAAGAAGGCGGTGTGGTGCGCCGTGCCGACCCAGCCCATAAACGCATCAACCCCTCACCGATGACCCAGGATGAGGTGATTGCTTGCTGGCGACAAACAAGCGCCTCGGTGCTCTGGATCGATGGCGCGGCCTCGGGCCTGATGGCTCGTTTGAGCACTTCACCCAACGAGTTTGAAGATCGCGCCAGCGCCTACCAAGATCTACAGATTCGTCACATCGAGGACGCTGGACATAACGTCCATCACGATCAGCCGGAGGCCTTGGCGCGCTTGCTAGAAGAGTTTCTGCAAGACCGTTGAAATCGGTGTTGCCAGCGCAAGCAAGGCCAGAACTAGGCCATTTGGCCTAGTTACAAATTTTCAGTTTTGAGATAAATTCGAGTTCATCTCGGCCCGCAGGTTAATCAGAATGAGACGCTATTGCGTTTGTCCTGGGTCTTATAAAGGATTGCGGGCATGTATTTCGTCGAACTAAAAATTCTCCGCGACGGTGTTGCGCCCTTAATTGCGTATCGACCGCTTGAGCATAGGGTTCATCAACAGCTTTATCAGGCCCTGGGGGCGATCCTTCGGCTGTTCTTTGAGGACAACGGTTGGATCCATACGGGCAACGCTCGTTGGCCGCAATTGATGACCAAATTAACTTGCCTGCGTAGCGAACCCTTGCTGGCGAGCGAAGCGCTGCGTCTTGAAGCGCGTCTTTCCTGCGCATCGGCACAAGGCTTTAGCGTGGACTACAACTTTCATGCGGAATCGGACGGGCGGGTGCTGGCCGCTTGGCGATCACGCCATCTTTTCTACGATTTCGAGTCGGAACAACCTCTTGTGTTTGAGACTTCCACGAAAAATGGATCAGTCCGCGCGGTCGAGTTTGGTACGGCACATACGGCGGCTCAAGCCGCTCCGTAATGAAGAACTTCGATCTATTCGGCCAGCACTTGCGCAAATAGCTCGAGCGATGCGCAAGCGAAGGCGACCATGTTTTTGAGTCGGTCCGCATCCCCGGTACGTAACGTGATGACGCGTTCAATCGGCCCAGCAACTGCCAAGCAGCTATGCCCGGCCGGGTCGCCGTAGGGGTTGCCATTCGGGCCCGTGGCACCTGTTTCCGAAATACCCCAAGTGGCCTCGAAGCGCCGACACGATGTCTGGGCCAGCAAGAGCGCGTAGGGCTCGCTGGCCGATCTGATGCCGGTCACCGCCGGATTGGGTAGATCCATGAGCAATTGTCGCGCGCGCCGGGTATAGACTACGGCGCCTCCCAGAAAATAGGCGGACGCCCCTGGTACCGCCAAGAGCGCTGCAGCAATAAGGCCACCGGTTGACGATTCCGCAACTGCAACGGTTTCACCTCGCGCCTTCAAAAGGTTTCCGACCTGCAGGCCTAGCGCGAGTAGTTCTTTGTCCATGGCTCACTTTGTATGTTGGCTGTTGTGGTGGGGTCAAGCATACCTTTTGATGACGGAACGCCTCACTAACATGCTTGCCGACGATCAGGGCTTCTTCCACACCAAGCCGAGTAGAGCGTCGCCATTACGAAAGGCCACGCGCTCCGCAAGCTCCTTCGGCAAAGCGGTCAGCCAGCTTCTGGAGTAAGTGGCGTGATCACCAATATAGAGAAGGCGTTCAGGAGTGAAAGTGTCCGTGCCGACCATGAAACGATCCGGGAAACGTTGTATAAGATCGAGCCACTGCGGATTAACCTGGCCGCCGCTGCCCATGTCTGTGCGGTAGGCCAGATCGCTCCATAGATTCTTGTTCTTGGCGAGCATCTCGCCGATCACCTCCGGAGTCGTGAAGCCGCCGTGGGCCCAAAGAATGCGAACTTGGGGATCATGTTTGATGAGTCGCTCAATGGCCTCGCGATCCGAGTGCGCATGCAAGAGAATGTTGTATTGTTTGGCCAGTTGAACAATGCGCCGCATGACGGGCGTATCTGCGCCGTCACCATATAGGTGAAATTCGCCAATGGCCGCATAACGATATTTCGTCAGGCGAGCTTCCAGTTCGCGCAGCACTTCCGGATCCTTAAACCAAGTGGGCAGGTCCTCGCGTTTGCGATAGGGGCGCAGGCTGGGAATGATCAGATCTGGGGCCAGTGCGAACAACTTCTGCGCGCCATCGTCGATACTGCCTGGGGCCATCGCGCCCGACACTAAGGCGCGACTCAATCCGGCTTTGCGCATGTGCTCAATCAACTGGGCGGCGGGCACAATCTCAAAGGCGTCATGTGCGTAATGAATATGGGCGTCGAAGATCGGTAAGCGTGCGCCAACATTGACGTCTGCTGAACTACGGGTGGGCTCGTCTGCAGCAAGCGCAGGCCTTAGCAGACCGACAATCATCAAAAATGCTGAACTGGCCACGATGACATGTTTAAGCATTCGCATCTTTGGTCCATCCCGATAAAGGCTCTCTGCAAGCGGCTAGAGCGCGCACTATTTTAGAACACGTAGCAAGCCATTGTTACCCCAAGCCTTGCGCTTCGCCCTATATTTACGCTTTCCGAGAGACCTGTAAGCCTTGGAATACATATCTAAGAAAGAGGCAAAGCTTGGCGAAACTCATTCATACCATGATTCGAGTGCTTGACTTGGCGCGCTCGTTCTCGTTCTACTCGCGCGCCTTAGGCATGCGTTCATGGTGATGGTTATGGGCATTTAGGTTTCGCCGTGGCCGATATCGCCGGTACCCGTGGACGCTTGGAGGCCCTTGGCTTCGCACCCACACTCATTAAGGAGTTTCGTCAAGGCGAGGTTCTATTAGCGCGCTTTTTCTTTGTGGTCGATCCTGATGGTTACATAATCGAAGTGCTCGAGCGTACGGGGCACTACCAATAGTTTACTCACACTTAAATTAGAAGGAAGGTAGGCATGAAAACTATTTTGCTCAAGTCTGAATTGGAGCCGCTGGTGGACGTCACACCGATTTTCGTGAAATCGGATGCGCCGCTAGCGCGACGAGAATTCCTGAAAGGGACAGCGATCCTCACGGGGGTCATTGCACAGGGGACTACCCTGTCGATGTTAACGCCTTCACTGACCTGGGCTGCCGAACTAGCGGTCCTCAACGAGGCCGAGGGAAAGTTCTTGTTACGCCTTACTCAAGTGATCTTTCCTCATAAAAAAATGCCAGAAGCGATCAACGCCATTGCAGTGAAGGATTTGGATAGCGCAGCCAAGGATGCAAGTACCGCGAAAGAGATGCGCGACGGCATCGCAGCCCTTAATAAAGCCGTTGCGGGCGGCGATTGGATAAAGGCCTCGGCCGCGGATCAACTCGTCGCGGTCAAAGCCAATACCGCCTTGCCGCTTTTTCAAAAGGTACGCGGCCAGTGTGTTACCTCTCTCTATGACAATCAATTGGCGTATGCGCACTTCGGTTATGAGGGTGAAGCCTTCAACAAAGGGGGCTACATCACGCGCGGGTTCAACGACCTGAAGTGGTTGCCTGACCCACCGTTGGCGGCGAGTCCTGCGGCTTACATGTAATTGAACGGATGAGATAACAACGAGGAGAATTGGGAATGGCAAACTTTAGTTTGAACGACGACTCTGTAGTGGTCATCATCGGTAGTGGCGCTGGTGGTGGGACTTTGGCCAATGAGCTTTGTCAAAAAGGTATTAAGGTAGTGAATCTGGAGGCTGGTAAGCGCGAATCGCCCGCTTCCTTCCTGAATGACGAATGGAAGTCTTTTGGTCAATTGGCTTGGACCGATCCGCGAACCACTTCAGGCAATTGGAGGGTAGCAAAGGACTTCTCTGGCCTTCCCGCTTGGATTTGCAAGACGGTGGGCGGTACAACCACTCATTGGGCCGGCGCATCACTGCGCCTTCAGGCTCACGAGTTCAAAGCCAAATCCAGTTACGGTGAAATCCAAGGCGCGAGTCTGCTCGACTGGCCCCTAACCCTCAAAGAGCTCGAGCCTTGGTATGCCAAGGCTGAAGACAAGATGGGCGTGACTCGGACCAATGGCATTCCTGGTTTGCCGGGTAACAATAACTTCAAGATCATGCACGCTGGCGCCAAGAAGCTGGGCTACAAGGAAGTCCATACGGGACGCATGGCTATTAATAGTCGTCCGCGGCATGGGCGCGGCCGCTGTATGCAGTTGGGTTTTTGTTTCCAAGGTTGTAAATCGGGTGCGAAATGGTCAACCCTTTATACCGAAATTCCAGCGGCCGAGGCGACCGGTAAATATGAGCTGCGCACCGAATGTCATGTCTCGCGTATTGAGCATGACGACTCAGGCAAGGTGACTGGAGTCGTTTACTTTGATGGAGCGGGCAAAGAACAACGACAAAAAGCACGAGTCGTTTGCGTGGCCGGAAATTCTATCGAGACGCCTCGTCTTTTATTGCTTTCCGAATCGTCGCGATACAAAAATGGTTTAGCAAATAGCTCCGATCAGGTGGGCCGTAATTACATGCGCCACATGACCGGATCGGTCTATGCGATTTTTGATAAACCCGTGCATTTCTACCGTGGCACCACGATGGCGGGCATTATTTCAGACGAGTCCAAACCTAACACCAAGCGTGGCTTTGTGGGCGGATACGAGATGGAAACCTTGGCGCTTGGCCTACCCTTCATGGCGGCTTTCCTGAATCCTGGCGACTGGGGTGATGAGTTCTCGGAATTCATGGACAACTACGCCAACTTGGCGGGCATGTGGATCGTGGGCGAGGACATGCCGCGCTCCCAGAATCGCATCACGTTAAACAAGACCGTGAAGGATAAATGGGGCCTTTATGCGCCTAATGTTCACTTCGATGATCATGACAACGACAATGCGATGCGTACCCACGCCTTCAAGCAGGGCCAGGCTGTGTACGCGGCGGCTGGAGCTTTAAAATCGTTTCGCACGCCGCCCTATCCATCGACCCATAATTTGGGAACCTGCCGAATGAGCACAAAGGCAGGTGACGGCGTATGTAACAAATTCGGCCAGACCCATGACATCAAGAATTTGTTCATTTCTGACGGTAGTCAATTCACGACCGGAGGCGCTGAGAATCCAACACTCACGATCGTGACCCTAGCCATTCGGCAAGCCGATTTCATTGCCAAGCAAATGAAGCAACGTACCATCTAAGTGTCTGGTAGGGTGCAAGCAGCGATGTTTGTTGCTTGCAGTCCGACGGGGAGAGCCTAATGTGTCAGGTGTATGCGATGACCGATCCGATTCTCTATGAATCGCGTTCGCGTTCAGTCCGAATTCACGGTGCGATCACCGGGATTCGGTTGGAGAACCTTTTTTGGCAGCTTCTGTCGAGTATGGCGGAGTCTGAGGGAATGACGACCAATCAATTGATTGTCAAATTGCATGAAGAGGTGAGTCGCCATCGCGGCGAAGTCACTAATTTCACGTCCTTCCTTCGCGTCACGTGTTTGAGGTACCAGGCTTTGTTGGCCGACTCCAATGTGTTGGCCGAAGCGGTTTCGGCATCGCAGGAGCCTGTAGCGCAGGCGATGATATTCCCACTGGAAGCGGTGCCACGACGCGATCCGCCCACGGATGTGGAACGTGCAGTGGTGCAGCGTCCTTAAAGCTCAGGCATCAAAAATGTGTGCGCGGTGTTTTGATTTTTAGAGATTGAGTCTCCCTTTGGGGCGGTGAAATTAGAGCACCGCCCATTTTTCCACCGCAGCAATACCCAGTCCAAAAGCCACCGACTCAAATCGCTCACCTTCGACAGACTGGGCGTTTGGAACCACTCGAGCGATACTGGCCCGCAAGGCACTCAAGCCGGTCGAGCCACCGGTAAAAAACAGCGAAGTGATTTGCTCTGGTTTCAAGCCCGCCTGGCTAATGGTGAACTGGGCCGCCTTGGCGATGGCCTCTAACTCAGCATAAATCGCGTCGCCCACTTCCTTGCTCAAAACGTCTTTGATCAGTCCCCTTTCTACGTCATCCAAACGCATCTGGAATTGACCTTGTTCAGAGGCGTGAATTTTGGCTAACTCGGCCTGAGCCAATAGTTGATGGCCGAGACGGTCTTCAAGAACTTTCGACAGACGTGCAAAGAAGAGCTTGCTGCCGTACATATCGCGATGGGTAAAGAGAGCAGATTTACTTTTTTGTGAATACAGAGCGTTCACCATGTGCCAGGTGGCGAGCTCGCGGTAAATGCTGCTCGGCACAGCGCGACCGTTGGGGTTGCTTGCCCCGAAGCCGAATAAGGGCATGATACTGGTCAGTGATACGCGCCGATCAAAATCGGTCCCGGCCACGTGCACGCCGTGGTTGGCCAATATACGGCTACCTTCTTGGGTGATATGAATGACTGAAAAGTCCGATGTTCCGCCGCCAATGTCAGCGACCAGGGCCATTTGTTCAGTCACAGGTCTCTCATCACTGTCACTCGCAAAGGCCAGAGCCGCCGCGACGGGCTCATATTCGAAGGCAACGGATTTGAAGCCCGCCAGAAGGGCGGCCTCTTCTAAGGAGTTCTGGGCCTCTTGATCTTTAATGGGGTCATCGTCCACAAAAAAGGCGGGGCGTCCGATCAGAGCGTGGGCCAGCGTTTTGCCCGTGGCTCGTTCGGCACGAAACTTAATGCGCGATAAGAAATCCGCAATGATCTCGGTGTAACTCATCACTAGGCCGGGTCCCAGCTCTGTGGTGGAGCCCATTAAAGAAGAGCCCAGAACGCTCTTAATGGAGCGTAGTAGGCGACCTTCATCGAAGGCCATATACGCGGCAATCGCCGCGCGACCGATCTTGACCTCTTCTCCCGGCTCTGCCGGATAAAACAGGGCGGTGGGCAGGTTTTGGGCCTCGCCCTCGAGGGCAATGAGGGTAGGGTAGTTGTCGATACACACTGCGAGAGATGAATTGGACGTGCCAAAGTCAATCGCGCAGAAGTCTTCTTGGGGGGAGGGCGTTTTACTCATGGGGGCCGTGATTATTCACTAAAACCGGCGGTGATGGGGTTTGGGAGGGGCTTGAGCCATTTTTGGTCTAGGGTGTAAGCTCTAAAACATGAGTTTTCTAGGGCCTTTACGGATGACTTCTCTCCGATTTGAAACGCGTGCCGGCGCCTTGGCGCTTCCTTGGGCACATCTTCTGGCGCTTTTTCTGACGCTCGGACCTAGTGGCTCTTCGATGGCTCAGGACTACGCGCGCGAACAACGCTGGGCGGACGAAATCACCCCGGGCTTGGTGGTTGGTGAAGCGGTTCAAATCATGGCGACCAGCGGAAAGCCTTTTCTGGGCTTGTTCGCAAAGAGCGAGCGCCCGGGCAGGGCAATTCTCCTTTTGCACAGTGTGGGTACCCATCCAGACTTTGGGGTGATTGGTGCCCTACGTGCTCATCTGTTTGATTTGGGCTACAGCACGCTTGCGATTCAATTACCGGTGCAAGGGCGAGAGGCGAAACTGGACGACTATTACCCCAAGGTGTTTGGTGACGCCAAGGATCGTATCGGTCGCTCCTTGCAATGGCTGAAAACTGCGGGGTTCGATAAACCCGTGCTGGTCTCTCACACCATGGGCTCTTGGATGGTCAACGAATACTTGGACGAGCGTCACAGCAAGGCGGAGGTGTCGGCCTGGGTGTGTATGTCGCTCACCGGGGGGTACTCGTGGACCACAAGAGCTTACGGTTTTCCGATTCTGGATGTTTATGCGGAAAACGATATCGCACCGACCATGAAGAGTAATAGCCGCAGGAAGTTAGCGCTAGTGCAAAGTGGGTCTCGCCAGTTTATGGTTCCGGGCGCTGAGTCCGAGTTTGGAACGAAGGAGCGTTTGTTGGCCGAGGAGATTCGAAGGTTCTTAGGGAGCTAAGGGCATGTAGACTTATGCCCAGCTTCTTGCTGACTAGCCTCGCGCAAAAGGACCGTACGGATAAGCGGCGCTAGCACCATCCACAAAATTCATGCATAATAACTTTTATGAACACCTTTCCGAACCGACGCCGATTCCCTTCCGAGGAGAGTCGCGCGCGTTGAAAGTGGGTGTTTGAGCACCAAAATTTGAAAAGTAAATTTTCAAACATACAATCAAGCCGCGCCACTCGCGGCTTTTTTTACGCTTGCCTTTTCTGGAGCCTCCAATGAACGCTAAAGATCTACCCACCTCTGCGCTGATGAACATTACCTCTCGCCCCAACCTTGTGTTTATGGAGGGGTCGGGTTCCTGGATAGTGGATAACAATGGCAAGAAGTATCTGGACTTTGTTCAAGGCTGGGCAGTCAATGCGCTCGGCCATTCACCCAAAATTATCAGTGATGCGTTGAGTGCCCAGGCCACGAAATTGATTTCGCCCTCACCGGCGTTTTACAACGAGCCGATGTTGCGCCTGTCGAATGGCCTGGTGATGAAGAGCTGCTTTCAGCAGGTTTTCTTTACCAATAGCGGTGCCGAAGCCAACGAGGGTGCCATTAAGCTGGCGCGTAAATGGGGCCAGAAGAAAAAGGCAGGTGCCTACGAAATCATTACCACGCTGGGTTCTTTTCATGGCCGCACTTTGGCGACCATGTCGGCCTCGGGTAAGCCTGGCTGGGATGTTATGTTTGCGCCTCAGGTGCCGGGTTTTCCTAAGGCTGAGTTCAATAATCTCGCCTCGGTTGAAGCGCTCATCACCGACAAGACAGTTGCCCTGATGCTCGAACCAGTACAGGGCGAAGGCGGCGTGAATTGCGCCACACCTGAGTTCATGACGGGACTGCGCGCTCTCGCCGACAAACATCAACTGCTGCTGATTTGCGACGAAGTGCAGACCGGGATGGGCCGTCTGGGCACGTTATTTGGTTACCAACACTATGGTGTGGAGCCGGACATCATGACTTTAGGCAAGGGTATCGGCGGCGGCGTACCTTTGGGCGCCTTACTGGCGAAGAGCCATGCCTGTGTGTTTGAACATGGCGACCAAGGCGGCACTTATAACGGCAACCCTTTGATGTGTGCAGTCGGCGCCGCCGTACTCGCTGAAATAAGCAAGCCGGAGTTTTTGGACCATGTGCGCGCGATGGGCCAATACTTGAGCGAGTCTCTCACCGCCTTGTCGGTTGAGCTTGGCCTGGGTGATGAGCGCGGCATTGGCCTGCTGCGTGCACTTGATCTCAAACAGGAAATTGGAGCCAAAGTGGTGGAGTTAGCACGTGACTCGATAGATATTGGCGGTGGCATGGGCGTGTTGTTGAATTCACCTCGCCCGGCCTTGCTAAGGTTTATGCCTGCTCTTAACGTGACTAAGGCCGAGATTGACCAGATGATTTCGGGCGCGCGTTTGGCGATTCGTGCTGCTCGCTAAGAGCTTTTAAGTGATTAATTACTTCTATTGAAGCCCATGCTCTAATTTGAATTCATCTTTAGATCTGCTATTTGCTCGCGCTAAACCTTGACGGTTTTTGCAGTTGGC
>JANLRI010000466.1:0-1540 GCA_031361565.1 Betaproteobacteria bacterium
GCGCAGTTCGGCGGCGGCGCGCTCCTGGGCCAGATGCGCGTCATCGCTCAAGACGTGGCCTAGAAGGGTCGAAAAATCGTTCAAGAAGTCCTCATCGAACAAGCACGCCGCCTGCTGTATCCAACAAGGCCGCTCAGGACAAAGAGAACTTCATCAATGAAGGCCGCTCTTACGCCAATGATGTAATACCCAGAGCTCGCGGCGCTGCGGCTCGTTTGATGCAGGAAGCCGATGGCTACAAGGAAGGTTTGGTGGCCACCGCTACCGGCGATGGGGCACGTTTTAACTCAATCTTGACGGAGTACGCCAAGGCGCCACAAGTCACCCGCGAACGAATGTACCTCGAGACCATGCAAAGTATTTTTAGTAATACCAGCAAGATTTATGTCGATTCCAAGTCGGGCGGTAGCTTGTTGAACCTACCACTGGATAAGCTCATGGGAGTCGTCAGCGATGTAGCTCGACCTGTGGCTGCCCCTACCCCTGGAATTGCTTCACCTCCCGTCCCACCTGAAACACGGAGCGAAGTGATTGATACTCGCCGCGAAGCTGTTCGTAGCCGTGACCGCGACAGCGGTCGACCATAGGAGCCATTGATCATGCAAAAATTAGGCTCTCTGGTTATTTTTGGACTGATTGCGATTCTGCTTTTCATGTCTTGCGTCTTTGTGGTGGATCAGCGGCAATATGCCGTCGTATATTCGCTGGGTGAAATCAAGCAGGTCATTGATAAGCCTGGGTTGCATTTCAAACTGCCGCCTCCTCTGCAAAATGTGCAGTACTTCGATAACCGCATCCTCACCATCGATAATCCGGACGTGGATCGTTTCATTACCTCCGAAAAACTGAATATTCAACTCGATTCCTTCGTGAAATGGAGAATCACCGATTTGCGCGCTTATATCCGCTCTGTACAGGGCAGTGAAAGAATCGCCACGGATCGGATCTCGCGCAGTCTGAGAGATGCGCTTAACAACGAGATTGCCAAGCTCACGGTGTCTGAAGTGATTTCGGGGGATCGTGAAAAGCTTTTGCAAAACATTCGGGCCAAGGTCAATGAAGATGCCAAGCAAATCGGCACTGAAATTGTCGATGTTCGACTCAAGCGAGTGGATTTTGCTAGCGAGGTGGTCGATCGGGTGTATGAACGCATGCGGTCCGAGCGCAAGCGGGTTGCCAATGAGCGTCGCGCGACGGGTACTGCTGAAGGTGAAAAGATTCGTGCTGATGCAGATCGCCAGCGTCAAGTGATTCTCGCCGAAGCTTATCGCGATGCTCAAAAGCTGAAAGGTGAAGGCGATGCCAAAGCCGCTGCAATTTACAGTGATGCGTTTGGTCAGAACCCTGAGTTCGCGGGCTTTTATCGCAGCTTGGAGGCCTACCGCGCGTCATTTAAGAGCCGCAGTGATGTCTTGGTAATTGACCCATCCGCGGATTTCTTCAAGTACTTTAAAGGCTCTAAGGCCGCTAAGTAGATCTGGATTTTTTTGGTAAAAAAGGCGCCCCTCATTCAATTATTTAAGGGGCCTTCGGGCACATG
>JANLRI010000496.1:0-2564 GCA_031361565.1 Betaproteobacteria bacterium
TTCGTCGGCATCGGTTGATAGGGCGACGAACATGGCGCGATCGAGCTTGCGTTTGCGGGCTACCCAGCTGCGGGTGAGGGGATCAGCATCGTCGATCAGCAGGCGAATGATCGAGAGCGAAATCGTTTTGTTGTGCGCCACCCATTTGCGGAGTTCAGGGTGTTGCTCGATAACGGCGAGCCAGACCTTTTCGTTTGCATCGTCAAGGGTGGCGCGGGTTTGATCTTCGGGGTCCTCGCTGGTGCGAAGGTGTACGAACTCAGCAACGGAACGAATCATGATCGTGAAAACCAAGTAACCAAGCGGACCTAGAGCAACACTCCATCGTCGGCTTGGTAGACAACGATCTCGCGGGACAACGCGGCCGGGGTGGCACCGGGTTGTGGGGCGGCGGCCAGACTAACGAGGTGCGCGTCGAGTGCAGCACGGTCGGTCCAGCGTTCCGTGAGAATCACCACACCCGGATCAACAGCATCGGCAGTAAAGGCGTACGTGATGCAACCGGCTTCGGCACGAGAGTGGTTCGTCATGGGAGTGCGATTGGCAATGAAGGCCTCCCGATCCGCTGGCTCGACGCGAAAGGTACCGATAACAATGACCATGAGTCTGACCTTACTGCAGGTGATCAATGCCGCATGCGGCGGTTCATGGCCCGGTGTAACCCTCTTGTAGATACACGTCGCCAGCGGCCCACCGGTAGATGACGTTCCAATCGTGGTACTCCGTGAGCAAGCCTGGATCAGCCTTCATGTTCTGCGCATAGGTGGTGATGGCAACCACGTATTTGTTGGAATTGTTGTAGCGAAACAAGGCCTTCGACATGTTGGCCGGGCCACCTTTTGCTTTGAGGAATCGGGCCGCGGCAGCAATGGAATCGGTAACGCTGTTGATGTCGCCACCCTTGCCGTAGATCTTCCACGTCGACGGCAAAAACTGCATCGGACCTTGCGCTCCTGCGGTACTCGTCCCACGAATTCGCCCCATTTTCGTTTCGACAAAGTTGACCGCAGCTAAGTACTGCCACTCGATCCCCGTTTCCTTCTGCGCCTTGTCATAGGCCGATCGAAGTTCCGATGCCGATGCGGGCGCGATGAGGTTCCATTTGGGTAAATTGGGTTGCGGTTTAGTAAGTGCACGTAGTTGCAGCGCAGCATCAAGTTCGCTTACGACTATGGCTCGTCGTTTGGCGTCGGCAATCCCATTCAGCGTTGGTTCGCGTAGCTCCGAGTTCAAAACAATGGCGTGAATTGCCCGCTGATGATCCAACGCCGCACTTACGCCCCGTGGTGCAGAGAATGCGGCAGCAAGAACTGCTGGATCGGTTTCGTCGACCACCCACGCAACGTTCGCGGGAAGTGCCGGGCGGTCTACGGATTGGGCTCGGTCGCCTAACCCCATTAGGGCTGTAAACATCGCCAGCCCGCCCACCATTGTTCGTTTCATGTAACGCTCCCAACCGGATCACGCACGCTCCCTGGATGCAGGGCTCGCTTTCGCATCAGTTTACGGGGGCCAGTATCAAGTCCAAGGTTTCCAACGTATTGCTGCGGGTCAAGCACTCTGAGTCTGGACTTTGAGTCTTCGTATCTCAACCTGTTAGCAACCGGCTCGCCTATCAATCTCGGCGGACCGCCATGTTTGGGAGTAACGCCGATAATCCACCACATAATTGACGACCATCGGCTGCACAGTCAGGGTTTCGACTGCTCCTCATGTGGCGCTCGGCCAGCCAGGGGTCTGGTCCTATAGCTTGAATAGTTGGAACGAAAGGACCACACGGATCTGCCACCGAAAGCCGCTTTTCGCGTCCTGCTTATATTTTTGGCCGAAAAGAATAAGCAAAACCCGAGTTTGGTCCGCTGCTTACACTTTCAAGTCATTCTTATGACGATCGTTCAAGGAATGGGGTCTTGGGGTTACACTGAGGTTTTGGTTTGCGATGGTCGAGCGTGGCCGTCTCAAGCTGGTGACCTGGGGGACACATGACGATCAACGATTTCGCGATGGACTACTTCAGCTTGGCGGGCAAAAACGCCATCGTGACCGGGGGAAACAGCGGATTGGGCCAAGCCTTCTCCCTCGCCCTAGCTAAGGGTGGCGCCAACGTCTTCGTGCCCAGCATCCTCGATGACGACGGCAGTACCAAGGCCCTGGTTGAAGCGGCGGGCACCCAATACGAATTCCTCAAGGCTGACATCACCGAAACGGGCAGGTGCAGCACGGTGGTGAACAAGTGCGTCGAACGGTTTGGTTCGATCGATATTTTGATCAACAGCGCCGGTATCTGCCCAATGGCTGAAGTGCTGGAGTTTGGTCGCGACAAGTGGGATGCCACCGTCAGCGTAAACCTCACCGCAGCATTTGAGATGAGCCTGGAAGCCGCCAAATTCATGGTGCCGCAAAAGAGCGGAAAGATCATCAACATCTGTTCCATGTTCAGCTTCTTGGGCGGACGCATGTCCAGCGCGTATTCGGCCACCAAGCATGGAATCGCCGGACTCACCAAGGCGTATTGCGACGAGTTGGCAGAACACAACATTCAAGTGAACGGCATTGCCCCGGGT
>JANLRI010000498.1:0-7806 GCA_031361565.1 Betaproteobacteria bacterium
TGCCAGAGTCCGTGCCTGGCACGTCGGTGGATCGGCAATGCGGATCGTCACAACAAGCTCTCCACTTTGCCGCCCAAGCCGTGATGGCAGGCACCCACGACATCGTCATTGCAGCCGGTGTTGAGAGCATGACGCGCGTACCCATGGGCACCCCGGGCATCCTGGCGGCCAAGGCCGGTTTGGGCAGTTACATGAGCCCGGCCATGCAAAAACGCTATCCCAACATTCAATTCAGCCAGTTCACCGGCGCTGAAATGATCTCCAAGAAATACGGTTTAGACCGTGAGGCTCTGGACCGTTATGCTTTGCAAAGTCATCAGCGTGCCATTGCCGCAGCGCAGAGCGGTCAATTCGATGATGAAATCGTACCCGTGGCGATGCGCCTATCGGACGGCAGCGGCGAAGGTATGCATGTACGTGATGAAGGAATTCGTTTTGATGCCACTATGGAGAGCATCGGCAGCGTTAAGTTGCTCGCCGAAGGCGGCACCATTACGGCGGCTTCGGCCAGCCAGATCTGTGACGGTGCTGCCGGCTTGATGGTGGTTAATGAACAGGGCTTAAAAACTTTGGGTGTAAAACCACTCGCGCGCATCCACCATATGAGCTTACTCGGACATGATCCAGTCATCATGCTCGAAGCCCCTGTGCCTGCCACTGAGCGCGCCCTCAAGAAAGCGGGCATGAAGATCGATGACATCGACTTGTTCGAGGTCAATGAAGCTTTTGCCCCGGTGCCACTGGCCTGGCTCAAGACCTTAGGCGCGGACCCTTCCCGGCTCAACGTGAACGGTGGCGCGATTGCTCTCGGGCATCCCTTGGGGGGTTCCGGCGCCAAACTGATGACCACCTTGGTGCACGCCTTGCAAAAGCGTGGCAAACGCTATGGTCTGCAAACCATGTGTGAAGGTGGCGGCATGGCGAACGTGACCATTATTGAGCGCTTGTAGCCGGGCCTTCAAACCTTGATTAAGAGAGCAAACTTTGACCCCTGCACGTGTCGTCCGTTTTAACCATTGGATCAGCCCCGAGTTCGGTGCCCGTCTTGCCCAAGAGAAGGATATTTCACTGATTGAGATCGATCTCAAGGGAGACCAACGCTTGGCCTGGGCGGAGCTTGCTCATGCCCATATCTATCAGATCACTGCCGCCGTCAACGAGCTTCCACCTCCGTACCGAGTCACTGGCCAATTCTTGCAGCGTTGCCCGGCCTTGCTATGCGTGTCTTCGGGTGGTGCAGGTCACGATACTGTTGACGTCGAGGCCTGTACCAAGGCGGGCGTCGCCGTGGTGAACCAAGTCGGAGGCAATGCAGCCGCCGTGGCGGAAATGACCATCGGCTTGATGCTTTCAGTGTCTCGTCGCATCGTGGAGTCTGATCGTAAGATGCGCACGGTTCGGCCCTTTACCCGTGAGTCGGCGATGGGGCATGACCTTGCTGGTAAGACTCTAGGCATTGTTGGCATCGGCCATGCAGGAACGCGCACTGCGCACTTGGCGAAGGCCTTTGGCATGCATGTGCTGGCGGTCGACCCGAATCTTTCAGATGAGGTCATTCGTTCGCGCGGTGCTGAGCCGGTCAGCTTGGATGTACTGACCCAACAGTCCGACATCGTCTCCCTCCATTGCCCCAGTGAGGCGTCGACCATTCACCTGTTTGACGCTAAGCGTTTTGCGGCCATGAAGAAAGGAGCGCTCTTTATCAGCACCGCCCGTGGCGGGATCCATGATGAGGAGGCTTTATTCAATGCTTTGCAAACCAGGCATCTTGGAGGCGCAGGTTTAGATGTGTGGGAGATCGAACCGCCGCCTCTTGATCATCCGCTCTTGACGCTGGCTAATGTGGTGGCCACTCACCATACCGCCGGGGTATCCCATGAAGGCCGGGCCAATGTGGCGGCGATGGCCGCCGAGCAGATTGTCGGGCTCGTTCGTGGCATCCGTCCGCCAAGATTGGTTAATCCTGAGGTCTGGGATGCTGTCTCGATGCGCGTCAAGAATTTGATTTAGATGGCGGTGCGAGCTTGCGCAGGGGCGATTGATTCGCGCTTCGCTTGGCACGGTTGGCGACCGAATACGGTTGTTTCGTCGCATTCGACTGGCTTGCAGCGAGGAGTATTGGCAAAGTGGGACCATCAATTCACTGACCAGGAGTCCATCATGCTGATACAAGTCGTTGCCAATACACCTCCCTGGGTTTGGCTTTTGCTCGCCGCGCTGCTTTGGTTAGGTTTTAGCCAGACCCGCACTCGCACGGCATCCATCAAAAAGGTCGCAATATTTCCAATCATCATGACGGCTCTTTCGTTCACTGGTTCGGTCAGTGCGTTTGGAGTCAACCTGCTTCCCGTCCTGGCATGGCTTGGCGCGGGTGCTTTGACGCTCATATGGCGCTTTCAATCGTCGCCCAGGTCCGCTAACCGCTTTGATCGCGAGACGCAACAGTTCACCCTTGAAGGCAGTTGGGTACCGCTGGAACTGATTCTTGGAATTTTTATGGTCAAGTATGTGGCCGGGGCATCGACCACCATGAATCCGGCACTAGCTCGGGACTTGAACTTTACATTGATTTTCAGCGCACTCTATGGAGCCTTTAGTGGCGCCTTTTTGGCCCGGGGGCTGCGAGCGTTACGCTTGAGCGGTCGCTTGGGTTTCACGTTCAGTCGCGCTCAGGGCTAGCCTTGTCGATAGCGGCTTGCTGCGAGCAGTGCCCTTAATAAGATGGGTTGCTTTGGAGATTTTGTTATAGAGTGTGCGAATGTCTTAAAGCACCCGGAGGTTAGGTGAGACGCCGAGGAGCGGATGCATCTTCGGTCAGCCGAACCTCAACTCAAAAAGAAAGCCTGATCTTGCATACCTCTTTCGAAAAAATCGTCCGTGTTCGGTCCCAAATCAAGACCCTTAGCGGGCTTGCGATACTTTGTCTGGTGAGCGCTTCGTTTTGCTCGCCGACCAGCGCCCAGACGCAAAACTCAAACACCTACCCCAACAAACCTGTAAAGCTGGTGGTGGCCTTTCCGCCAGGTGGCGCGACGGATCTCACCGGTCGGCTGCTGGCAGGCAAATTGTCAGAGATCTGGGGCCAATCAGTGTTGGTCGAGAACAAGGCCGGGGCGAGCGGCATGATCGGATCGGAACAGGTGATGCGCTCGCCTGCCGACGGTTATACGGTGCTGGTCACGATCACCACGCACATTCAAAATCCGGCCATCTTCGCCAAGATGCCCTATGACCCCTTGAAAGATTTCGAGCCCATCTCACAGATCTGTCTGTCCTACCTGGCCTTAGCGGTGAAGCCCGACTTCCCGGCCAAGGATCTCAAGGAGTTCGTCACGCAAGTGAAAGCCAACCCCAGCAAGTACACCTTGGGATCGTTTGGCACCGGCACCACCTCGCATATTCTTGGCGAGCGTTTTGCCCGAGTCGCTGGCCTCGACATGACCCATGTTCCCTACAAAGGCTCGGCGCCGATGACGGTCGACCTGCTCGGCGGGCAAATCGCCACCGCCTGGGTTGATGTCAGCACGGGCACGGCTCTGTTTGCGGCCAACCGGTTGCGTCCACTCGCCGTCAGCGGCCCGGCCCGTGCTCCGATGTTGCCTAATGTACCGACTCTCGGCGAATTGGGCTATGCGGGCTTCGAACCACTCGGCTGGGTCGGTGTATTTGTGCCCGCAGGCACACCCAAGCCGATTATCGAAAAACTTTCGCGCGACATCATGCGAGTCGTCAAGATGCCAGATGTGCAAGCCAAGCTAAATGAGCAAACCTTAGTCCCGGTGGGTGACTCGCCAGAGTCTTTTGCCAAAACCTTGAAGCGCGATTTGGCACTCTGGGCGGAGATCGCTGCGGGCGCGGGCATTAAGCCGCAATAGCAAAGGAGGCCAGCCAAGCTGTGGCCATCAATTCGAGCGCGCGTCTTTAGTCGGCCATCAATTCTGGTGTTTTGATACTTGATAGAAAAAGGGAACAACAGTAGGATCGAACATCACTCCAACCGTTAGCAAGGCCGCAAACACCATGAAATTCAAATTCCACCACATGAACCTATGTACCGACAGCTTGCCCAGGCTCACCAAGTTCTATCAAACACTGTTCGATCTTGGAACCATCCGAGATGAGGAACACACGAGGGTCAATGCAGAGAGTGATCGCTCAGGGTATAACGGTAAGGTTGATTTCTTAAGCGATGGTGCCATCGAATTTCATTGGGCCGAACGCGATCTGGAAACGGGCTTCAAAATGAAGCAATTCGTCAACCCGATGTCACATGGACACTTCTGCTTTCGCACCGACGACATCATGGGCTTTATGCGTAAGTGCGATGAGTTGGGACTGCGCTATTCCAATTACGGCAAGTGGGCGATTGCAGGCTGGCATCAGGTGTTTTTGCAGGATCCAGACGGCAACGTCATTGAGGTTCACCAGCCCGGCCTATAAGGGGCGAGAATGAAGATTTTTATTACGGGCGCGTCCGGCTACATTGGCGGGACCTTAGCCCTTAGACTTAAAGCTGCTGGACATACGGTTCGCGGTCTGTGTAGAGACGAGACGAAAGCCGAGCGCTTGAGGCAACTGGGCATCGAAGCGGTCATGGGGACTCTGGACGATGGTGAGCTTTTGGCCGATGCGGCGCGATCCGCAGACGCTGTGATCAATGCCGCCTCGTCCGATCATCGACCTTGCGTGGAAGCGCTGATCTCCGGGCTAAAAGGGTCCGGGAAGGCCTTGATCCACACCAGTGGGTCCAGCGTCATAGGTGACAATGCAAAAGGCAATACAGCTTCGGACCGGGTCTTTAGCGACTACGACGAGCTCGATGTCGCGCCACTGAAACGAGAGCGGCGTGACATCGATTTATTGGTTCTGCAGGCTCGAACCCAGGGCCTACGTTCCATGGTGATTTGTCCTTCGTTGATTTATGGTCGCGGCTCTGGGCTGAACCCGGACAGCGTTCAGATTCCGACACTTGCTCGACGAGCCAAAGAGTCCGGGGCAGTGCAAGTGATTGGCAAAGGGCTTAATCTTTGGTCGAACGTGCATATTGATGATTTAGCGGATCTGTATTTGTTGGCTCTTGAACGGGGCAGTGCCGGCTCATTCTATTTCGCCGAAAACGGCGAGAATTCGTTTGGCGAGTTGGGCCAGGCGCTTGCTGATCGACTCAAGCTCGGTGCTGTGCAATCTTTGGACGCAGACCTTGCCGCCTTATCGTGGGGAGCGGCGAGCGCGTATTTTACTTTTGGAGGAAATAGCCGCGTGCGCGCTAAACGAGCACGGGCTGAACTGGGCTGGCAACCGAGCCGACCCTCCGTGCTTAGCTGGATTGAAACAGAATTAACCTAGGGAAGCACTGATTAAGTCTCGGCCTGCGCGGCAAGGGATTGCGGGATGAGCTACTAGGCTCTCCCGAAAACAGGTTACATTACGTCCCCGTCAAGCTCGTGCCCCCGATCTTGACGCTTTCCTTTTAAGGGGCCATGTAGAGGACTACCATGTATAAAAACCTCGGCGAAAAGCCCTGCGCCACGCGACGTCTCGCGCTCAAATCCCTTGCCGCTACTGGTTTTAGCCTCATAAGCCCAGCGCCATTCGCGCAAACAACTCAAGCGCCGCTCAAGATTGGCTTTGTCTTTGTGACCCCGGTGACCGAAACCGGATGGACCGCACAGCATAATAAGGGACGCTTACAAATTGAAAAAGCCCTCGGTGCAAAAGTCCAAACTCGTTATGTTGAAAATGTACCTGAAGGCCCTGATGCGGAGCGCGTAATTCGAGATCTTGCCTCCGAGGGGCATCAACTAATTTTCACGACCAGCTTCGGTTATATGGAACCCACGCTCAAGGTGGCAAAGGAATTCCCCAAGGTTATTTTCGAGCATATTTCTGGCTATAAAAGTGCGCCCAATGTGAGCACGGTCAACGCACGTTTTTATGAAGGGCGCTATCTGGCGGGCATGATCGCCGGTAAAATGAGTAGCTCTGGCCTCACGGGTTATGTCGCGGCCTTCCCGATCCCGGAGGTCTTACAGGGTATCAATGCCTTCACACTAGGGATGCTCGCTGTGAACCCCAAGGCTCAGGTGAAAGTGGTCTGGACCAGCTCTTGGTTTGATCCAGGTAAGGAGCGCGAGGCGGCCATGACCCTGACCAATCAGGGTGCCGATGTGCTTGCCTATCACACCGGCTCCAGTGCCGTCATTCAGGCCGCCGAAGAAATGGGTAAGTTCTCGATTGGTTATCACAGCGATATGAGCAAGCTCGCCCCGAAGGGCCAATTGGTCGCCGTGACCCACCATTGGGGAGCCTATTACACCGGTGTGGCCCAAGCCGTTCTTGACGGTACCTGGAAGCCGAGTCAACCCGGTGTATGGGGAGGTATTGCTGAGGGGTTTATTCAGCTAATGGCCATTCATACAAAAGTACCGTTAGACTTCCTGGCGACGCTCGAGCGCCGCCGCCAAGACATTGCCGCGCGAAAATTTCACCCATTCTCCGGCCCTTTGAAAGACCATGAAGGTCGAGAAAGATTGGCTTCAGGCGCGCTGAGTGATACACAGCTTGGCGCGATGAACTACTTTGTCTCCGGTGTTCAAGGCACCGTTCCGAAGATGTGACCTTTAGTTAAGTTTTCTGTGGAACGCCACACGAGGTGAGGACCATGACTGGCAAGGCTTTTTTCGCCGATGTATTGAGCTTTAACGGTCGCGACCGTGACGATCACCAAGCGCGCCTGCTACGCGACGCTCTGGTGTTGGTTGAAGATGGCCGCATCAGCGCGCTCGGACCGGCGGCGGAGCTTGAATCGAGCCTGACGCCGGGGACAGAGAAAATCCGGTATCCCGGTAAAACGCTGGCCCCGGGGTTTATTGATGTGCATTTGCATTTCCCCCAGCTTGACGTGATTGCCTCTCCGGCCGATGGGCTTTTACCTTGGCTTGAGCATCACACCTTCCCTCAGGAGGCAAGATTTTCGCAGGCGTCACATGGTGCGCTGGTCAGCCCACTATTTATTGGTGAAATGCTACGAAATGGGGTGACCACCGGCATGGTTTTTTGCAGTTCGCACCCCGAATCGGTCGACGCCTTGATGGCCGAGGCGCAAAAGCGTGGTATGCGGATGGTGGCGGGTAAGTGCTTGATGGATAGACATTGCCCGGATGGAGTGCGTGACGCCACCGAGCAAAGTCTGATGGATTCGGAGCACTTGATTCAGCGTTGGCATGGGCAGGGCCGTCTAGGGTACGCCCTTACCCCAAGGTTTGCACCCTCTTGTAGCGATCAGCAAATGCATGGTGCCGCTGAACTCGCCAAGCGAAACCCTGACGTTTGGGTACAGACTCATGTGGCTGAAAATCACGAGGAAATCGCGTGGGTTAAAGCGCTATACCCGCAGGCGAGAAGCTATCTCGATGTTTACGAAAGTTTTGGTTTACTTCGACCACGCAGCATGTATGCCCACTGTATCCACTTTGACGATGCTGACCGAAAGCGCATGCTGGCCTGTGGTGCTTCTGCCGCCGTTTGCCCAACCTCGAATCTGTTCTTGGGCAGCGGCCTGTTTGATTTTGAGCGGGCTGATGGGGCCGGGTTCGGATATGGTCTAGCGAGCGATGTGGGTGGCGGCACCTCGTTCTCGCCGTTTCGTACGATGCTGGCGGCGTTCGAGGTTGCTCGACAACGCGCGAAGACGCTCACACCGAGCGAACTATGGTATCGACATACCTTAGGGGCAGCCCAGGCCATGGACCTGGGCGCAGAGGTGGGTAATCTCGCCGTGGGAATGGAGGCGGACTTTATTGTTCT
>JANLRI010000500.1:0-2978 GCA_031361565.1 Betaproteobacteria bacterium
CGTCGCCGAATTGGCCACCGTCAAGGCCGAGCAACTGTCCGTCGCACTGGCCGTCAGTCCGCTCGCATTCGATGCGGGTGTGTTGCCGCTGGCAGCCACCGGTGACGGTGTCGCGCAAATCCAGGGCGAAGGCTGGGAGCTGAGAATGACAGGCCCGCCTACGGGTGCATTGGTGATCACCAGTTGCGCGCCGGAAAATGTGCCGTTAGCGCTCTTCACGGTGACCGTATTCGACCCGTTTTTCAGACCCTTAACGACACCTAAAGTTCGGCCATCGGCGAGCGTACTAAACGCCGCGGATACGTCAGTCCCGTCCACATCCACCTTAAGCAGCGACGCGACGGCCTTTGCTGGAAGTTTGACTTCAACCAGGGCCGCTCCACCACTGACAAGATCGGCACGGTTTGAAAGGGTTTGCAGGCTCGTTCCGGTCAGCACCGAATCGCCTCCGCACCCTTCGAGGCCTAGTGACGCCACTAAAGCCGTCGTTACAAGATAGGTTCGCAAGTTCATTCTCATCCCCCTGTAGTCCAAAGGTTCATGCCCTTGGCATCTCGAATTACGCTTGAGGCCCACCCTCGTCGCGTGGAGTGAGGACAATAGCAGTGGTTTAAGAAGATAGGTATGGAATTTACACTTTGATGGAATCGCAGCGCCTCGGGGTTCAGTCGAGGGGAATTTCGATGCTTCCCTTAATGCTAAAGCCGCCCGAATTGCGATTTAAGCCATGCCCTAGACCAAGGCTCATCCAAAACGGCTTTTTGCGCTCGAAAATCCAGTACAAGGTGTGGGACTGTTCCGCGCTGGCTGAAAATTTTCGGGCCGAGCCCCATTCTCCGTGGTACTCCAAGCCGGTCGCCAAGCGCTCGCTGAAAGTGCGAAGTACTTTGAGGGCGGGAGCGAACTCCGGGCGCGCGACGGGCGCCGCTGGATTACGCAAACCTATCGGCCATTCGAGAATTAAATTGCCTGCGAATAACCAGGCGTGGGTTCTGTAACCGAGAATCGGTCGAAGGGTAAAGTAGCTATTCGCATCTTCGTTCGTGACTCCACGACGATAGGGCGAGGGCGACCATTCGACAATGCCGCCCCAAAACCACTCGCCCGTAATACCGGTTGGATTGGCCTTTTTAGGAATCCACTTGGCACGTGCATGGGGCACGACCTGAAGGCTACTCCCGTCGTCAAGCCGCACGCGAGGCAATAAGAAACCAAACTCAAGTTCCAAAGTATCGCTGAGACCGTAGGACAGTTCAGGTGTGATAATCAAGCCACTAATCGCGTTCGGCTCGCCCGGTGAAATCGTAGAAACCCTCGGCCTGGGGACCGTGTTGAAGTGCATCTCCAAGCCCCATTCGCCTTTTTCTTCGATGCTGTCGGTATAGACGCGTACTTCATCGCGCGGTGCGGCTTGTGCGCGGTTCGCGACGGAGCCAACAAGGCTCAACATCAGGGTGGCGAGGGCGAGAAGCTTTTTACGGGTCAGAATATTTTTTTGGATTCGAATGCGCACGCCGCAATGGTATCAAGAACTCTGCCCTGCAGATTGATCCTCAGGCCACACTAGTTTTGGCCCGGCCTGAGTACTTGGCCGTGACCTGAAACCGGTCGGGTAAGACGAATTCCCAAGTACTGTGTAAAATTACAGCATGTCCGATCTACTCGCTAATCTTAATGAGCCCCAGCTTGCTGCGGTCACCCTACCACCTCAGCATGCGCTGATTCTCGCTGGTGCCGGTTCCGGCAAGACCCGCGTCTTGACCACACGCATTGCCTGGCTAATCTCAACGGGGCAGGTGAGTCCAGCCGGAATTTTGGCGGTGACCTTTACCAATAAGGCGGCCAAAGAAATGCTGGCGCGTTTGTCGGCCATGTTGCCGATCAATGTGCGTAGTATGTGGACGGGCACATTCCACGGGCTGTGCAACCGCTTATTGCGCACTCACTACCGCGATGCAGCCCTCCCTCAAACGTTTCAAATTCTCGATTCTGCCGATCAACTCAGTGCCGTCAAGCGCTTGCTCAAGGGTTTGAATATTGACGACGAGAAGTATCCGCCCAAGAATCTTACCCATTTCATCAATGGCTGCAAAGAGCAGGGCATGCGTGCTCGCGATGTTGAAATCAATGACGATTACAACCAAAAGTTTGTCGAGCTTTACCAAGCCTATGATGATCAGTGTCAGCGCGAGGGGGTGGTGGATTTTGCGGAACTTCTGTTGCGCAGCTATGAACTCTTGCAACGCAACCAGCCACTGCGCGAGCACTATCAGGCGCGCTTTCGTCACATCCTGGTGGATGAGTTTCAAGACACCAATATTTTGCAATACAAGTGGCTGAAAATTCTCGCAACGCCGCCTTTGGGTTCGGACGGCAAGATGCTGAGCCCGCCAAGCGCGGTGTTCGCTGTGGGTGATGACGACCAAAGCATTTACGCTTTCCGGGGGGCCAATGTCGCCAATATGGGCGCGTTCGAGCGCGAGTTCAATGTTCAGAACCTCATTAAGCTGGAGCAAAACTACCGCTCCCACGGCCATATTCTCAATGCGGCAAATGCCCTAATTAGTCATAACGAAAACCGCCTCGGTAAAGAACTTTGGACCGACGCCGGGCATGGTGAGCCATTGCGCGTCTACGAGGCCATGACCGATGGGCAAGAGGCGCAGTGGTTATTGGAAGAAGTCCGAGGGCTTATTAACGAGGACACCTCGCGCAAAGACATTGCGATCTTGTACCGCTCAAATGCGCAGTCGCGAGTCTTGGAGCATGCCTTATTTTCGGCCGGAATTCCCTATCGGGTGTATGGCGGTTTGCGCTTCTTCGAGCGCGCCGAGGTCAAGCATGCGTTGGCCTACTTACGCTTGATGGACAACCCCAATGACGACGGTGCTTTTCTTCGCGTGGTGAACTTCCCGGCGCGCGGCATCGGGGCGCGCTCAATCGAGCAGTTGCAGGACATTGCGCGAGCGCGTACGACC
>JANLRI010000506.1:0-3894 GCA_031361565.1 Betaproteobacteria bacterium
CCACGCATCGATATTGCGTTTGACATCGACCAAGCCCCCCAGGTGATCATTCAAATGATGACGCACGGCACCACAGCAACCCGAGCGACTTTCGACCACGGCTTGAATGCCCACCCGATCCAAAACTCGCGCGGTCGAGGCATCGATAGAGGGCATCATGGCGGGCTGTACGCAGCCATTCAAGATCAATACTTTGCGCGCATGTGCCCGGCTCGGCCATACTCCTGACGAGCGACGCTGCGGCACCTTGGCTTTCAAGCTTTCGGGCAATAAAGGCCGAACCGCCTGACCAAGTTTCATGGCCGGATCGAAAAGCCATCGGCGAGTCATACCTTCGCGCAAAGCGCCGCGCAGTAAGCGCTCCGCTAAAGGACGTTGCACCTGCTCTTCAACCAAGGCGCGACCAATATCGACCAGATGACCATACTGAACGCCCGAGGGACAAGTGCTTTCGCAATTACGGCAAGTCAAACATCGATCTAGATGACTCAAGGTCTCAGCGGTGGCAGGCTTACCCTCAACCACCTGCTTGATCAAATAAATGCGCCCGCGTGGACCGTCGAGTTCATCACCCAGAAGTTGGTAGGTTGGGCAGGTCGCCGTACAAAAGCCACAGTGCACGCACTTGCGCAATATGGCCTCAGCCACCGCCCCCTGAGACGTACCCTTTAAATGTTCAGCTAAATGAGTTTCCATAAATCCTGTGACTACAAACCGGGGTACATCTTAGAGGGATTAAACACGCCCTGCGGATCAAGCTCCGCCTTCAAGCGTTGATGAATTTTGAGCGTCGCGCTAGCTAAAGGATGAAAGCGCGAGAGCGGCGGAGCCTTCGACGAGCCGGTTTCATCGGGATGAAACTTCGCGCGATCATCGCGGTGAAACTCTCCGCTATAGAGCATGGCCGTACCACCTACCGCGCCAACCTTCTCGCGTACTTCAGTAGCAGACGCCGAACTCCACAACCATCGCAAAGCGGCCCCCCACTCCAACATCACGTCGCCACTTAAGTTCAGCGCGGGCGCCGTTGAGGGCAGAGACAAGCGCCAAAGTCTATTATGGCCGCCCTGGGACGGAACGCCAGCAAGGGGCGCCGGGGCACCTGCGAAGAATTCCTCAGACTGATCTCGAATACTTTCCCAAAACCTTTGCCCAGTATCGGGTGCTACCGTTTGCGCGCCATGACTGGAGACGAAACTTTTTGTAGCTCGGTCGACGGCGGCAAGCGCTCCCGACAATTTCAAAGTCAGAACTCCCCCGTGCCACTGACTGGCCACAATCGGGAGGGGTTGCCCGCCCCACTGATTTAACCAGTCAATCGCCTGACTCTGCGTACATTCCAGCCTTACGCTTTGATCGGCGGCAGGTTTTGGCAAGACCTTCAAGGAGACTTCAGCGATCACCCCAAAAATACCCAGCGAGCCACAAAGAAGGCGCGACAAGTCGTAACCTGCGACGTTCTTCATGACCGTGCCGCCAAATTGCAACCACTCGCCTTGAGCATCCATCAGGGCAGCGCCCAGTACAAAGTCCTTGGCGGGTCCGGCACTGACGCGACGCGGTCCCGACAAACCGGCGGCAATCGCGCCGCCGATCGTTCCCCCTGGCGGCACACTGAGAACGCCAGCCCGTCCCGACGTCGCCAAGGAAAATCGCGGCGGCTCGAAGGCCAGCATTTGGCGCTGGTCATCAAGGGCGGCTTCAATCTCTATGATCGGCGTCCCGCACTTGGCCGTGATCACCAGTTCGGTCGGCTCGTAACTCACGATGCCTCGGTAGGGCGATACCTCGAGAACACTCAGGCCTTGCCCAGGACTCAGGTGCTCACCATAAAACTGCTTTGAGCCTGAGCCCTGGATCAGCAAGGCCTTGCCCCTGGCTCGGGCCTCGAGAATTTGCTCGCGCATGACCTGCAGGGCCGTGTCGGCTTTGCGGAAACTTCCGCGCACCCCGTCGCGAAACAAGCTCGTGGCACCGAGATCTAGGCTCGGGCTGTTCACATCGGCACTCATCTCAAAACCTCGGCAGTTCAGGGAACTTGATGCGGCCATTGTGAACATGCTCGCGGCCGTACTCGGCGCAACGCGACAAGGTAGGGATCACCTTACCTGGATTCAGCAAACCTGGCGCATCGAAAGCCCGCTTCACTGCAAAAAAGGCTGCGCGCTCAGCCGGTGAGAACTGCACACACATCTGGTTGATTTTCTCAACACCCACGCCGTGCTCACCGGTGACTGTGCCTCCAAACTCAATGCAGAGTTCAAGAATGTCCGCACCGAAACGGTCTGCGCGATGCCATTCCTCTTGGCTGTTCGAATCAAACAAAATGAGAGGATGCAAATTACCATCGCCCGCGTGAAAAACATTCATACAGCGCAAATCGTATTTGCGCTCCATGTCGGCAATTGCCTCGAGCATCTTGCCAATCATCTTGCGCGGAATGGTGCCGTCCATGCAGTAGTAGTCTGGTGAGATTCGGCCCGCCGCCGGGAAAGCATTTTTACGACCCGACCAATAGAGCATGCGCTCCTGCTCATTGTTTGAAACCTTGATGCCGGTTGCGCCACTGGCGCGCAGCACCTGCTCCATGCGCGCGATTTCTTCTTCGACTTCCTCGGGGGTGCCGTCAGATTCGGCCAGCAGAATTGCCTCGGCTTCAAGGTCGTAACCAGCGTGCACAAACTCTTCCACGGCGATGCTGGCTTTCTTATCCATCATCTCCATGCCGGCCGGAATAATGCCCGCCGAAATAATGGCAGCGACTGAATCCCCAGCCTTCACAACGTTATCGAATGAGGCCATGACGACGCGCGCCGCCAGTGGCTTGGGCACCAGTTTGACCGTGGCCTCGGTCGTGACCAGCAACATGCCTTCCGATCCAATTAAAAGCGAGAGCAGATCGAGCCCAGGGGTATCGAGCGCCCCACTGCCCACTTCCACAATCTCGCCTTCGATACTGATGCCACGCACGCGCAGCACGTTGTGGACCGTGAGGCCATACTTCAGGCAATGAACGCCCCCAGAGTTTTCCGCCAAATTGCCGCCAATCGAACAAGCGATTTGAGAGGAAGGATCGGGAGCGTAATAAAGACCGTAGGGTGCAGCCGCTTCCGAGATCGCAAGGTTGCGTACGCCCGGTTGTACGGTCGCCGTGCGAGCTTGTGTATCGACTTTCAAAATCTTGTTGAACTTGGCCAGGGACAACACCACACCACCGGCATGAGGCATCGACCCGCCCGACAAACTGGTGCCCGCACCACGGGCCACTACGGGAACGTCGCGCTGATGGCAGGCCTTCAAGATCGCCTGTACCTGTACCTCGGTCTCAGGCAACACCACGGCCATCGGCAATTGTCGGTAGGCGGAGAGAGCGTCGCACTCGTAGGGGCGCAAGGCTTCCTCGTCTTTCAGTAGCGACCGCGAAGGAACAATCGCCGCTAGATCTGCCAAAATGGCTGCTCGCTTGGCCGCGTCGGCCTTCGCGTTAATATCGGCGTACTTAAGCTCCGCATTCAAAGGCGGCGCTGAACTTTCGGAGGCTTGCGAAGCCCGGGCCGCAGCTAAAACTTTGGCCGACGCATCAGTGACAGTGTTCATGCCCCATAGGATACCGGTTAGGCCTTTGGAAAGCATCCCGGAAACCCCTGATTTACGGCTTTTTTTAAACCCAAAGCCCCCATAAATTTGAGAATGACCTTTGACTAAAAGCGCTGTAAACCCCGCAGAATCAAGCCGTTCGGCGCCTCCGATGTGGCACGGTTATGCCTTTTTACTGGCCGGTATGGCGGTGGTGGGCAGTTATGTCGCCCTCGCCAAACCTCTGACGCAGATCTTCCCGGTCTTTCTCCTGGCATGGTTACGCTTCTTTATTTCGGCCCTCGCCATGATCACCTG
>JANLRI010000523.1:0-8000 GCA_031361565.1 Betaproteobacteria bacterium
GTAAAGGTCGTAGTAACGTCGTCCCATGGCGTTACTGTTGAAGTGGCTTTCTACCCTTTCACGTCCTCTCAAACCAAGAGCCTTCGCCCATGTGGGGGCCGACCATAGTCTACGCATCGCAGAAGCAAGACTTGCGCTTGCCGCCTTCGAGGAAGCCAGGCAAGAAGCTTCTAAAACTATGCCGGTTTCGTTGTGAAGGTTGATCGATGAGGTACCTGTGCCTATTTCAAAGGTTATCAAGGGTAAGCCGAAAGAAGCGGCCTCTAAAAGCGACATTCCGAAGGCCTCCGATCTCATGTGCGAAGGGAAGACAAAGCCATAAGCACTAGAGAGTAAATCAACTTTTTCTTCGTCCGTAATCGCGCCGACTAGTTTTACATTGCTCAAGCCCGCTGCTTGTAGACTCAAGTCTTTAGCTAGTGGCCCCGTGCCGGCGATGACAATATCAATTTCCGCCTCTCTCGCGGCCTCAATGAGTAGATGTAGCCCCTTGTAGTATCTAAGGACGCCAATGAAAAGAAAAAACGGCTTTGGAATTTTTTTGAACCTTGAAGGCTCAAGCGTTTTATCGTTTGCTGCGAATGCCGCGGCGTTGATGCTGAGCGGGATAGCACAAGTTTTGCCAGAATAACGACGAAGAACTTGACTCGTTTCAATGTATTGTGGGGAGGTTGCGACGATCCTCTGCGCCTGCCCAAGAAACCTGTGCATCAGTGGGGCGTAAAGTTTCGACAGAAACCTTTGCTTGACGATGTCCGAGTGATAGGTAACCAGGTACGGAGTTTTAGAGCCAGAGAGGAGTTGGCACAAATCTGCAAATGGCCAGGGAAAATGAAAATGAACGATATCGTGGCTCAGCGCTAATTTCTTGAACTCGAGAATCGCACCTAAAGAAAACCGCGTAGAGGCAAGATTGAGGCTTGTTTTTTGTCGAATAACAACCTGTCCATCATGGTCGATGAGTCTTGGGACGGGGTTCTGCGAAAGTGTAAGTACCGTTGGCTCGACGCCAAAAGTTTTAGTGGCCTGGCAAATTTGCTTTATTGCTAACTCTGCTCCACCGACGGAGTCAGGAAAGTAGGTGGAGTAAAAATGAAGGACTTTCAAGTGTTTTTGCCGAGGGTTATGCGCTGGAAATCAAATCCTGCCGTTTTAGGCTACCAGCCAGATAATCTCGTTCCGATGACCGGCTATCGCCCGTACTTATCCTCGAACCGAACGATATCGTCCTCGCCCAAATAAGACCCACTTTGCACCTCAATAAGCTCCAGCGGGATTTTTCCTGGATTTTCAAGTCGATGAGTAACACCTAAAGGGATATAGGTAGACTGATTCTCGCTCAACACAAAAACTTCTTCACCTTTCGTGATACGCGCAGTGCCTTGCACCACAATCCAATGCTCGGCTCGATGGTGATGCATTTGAAGACTTAAAGATGCACCGGGCTTGACGGTGATTCGCTTAACTTGAAACCGATCAGACGCATCTATCGAGTCGTAAGACCCCCATGGCCGAGCCACCTTGCGGTGCATTTGCCAGCTCTTATCGCCGCGCGCTTTCAAGGTGTCGACGACCTCTTTCGTCTTCTGGGCTTGGGAGCGATGAGCAATGAGGAGCGCGTCGTCAGTGTCGACGATAACGAGATCTTCCAGCCCAATCATGGCTACGAGTCTGGTGCTCGATACCAAGGTGTTCTTGGTGTCGATGGCAATGCTATTGCTTGGCACCGCATTGCCGTGTTCGTCTTTGTCCTTGACTTCCCAAATCGAAGACCACGAGCCTACGTCGTTCCAGCCGCAGTCAACCGGCCGCACGGCGGCTTGTTTGGTTTTCTCCATCACGGCGTAGTCGACTGAAATTGAGGGGGCCGTCTCAAAGGCCTCCTTGGTCAGGCGCAGGAAATCTTGATCGCGTTGAGCTTCTTGGAAGGCTTTTTCAACGGATGAGTGGATTAAGGGTTCGTGGGTTTTCAACTCGCTGAGGAAGCTCTTTGCTGTAAACAAAAAGATACCTGCGTTCCACACAAATTTTCCGCTCGCCAGAAGCGCCTGGGCTTGTTCCAAGCTTGGCTTTTCTTTGAAGGACTGCACTTCGTAAACACCGCCTACACCCAGATCCCTACCTTTTTCGATGTATCCGAACCCGATTTCGGGGCCGGTCGGGACTATGCCAAAGGTTACAAGCTTGCCTGCTTTAGCGCTCGGTAGGGCGTCCATGACGGCGCGCCTGAAAGCCACTGGGTCGCGTACCACATGATCAGAGGGCATCACGAGCATGATGGCCTCAGGGGACTGTTTGAGTGCCGCGAAGGCCGCAGCAGCAATGGCAGGCGCGGTGTTTCTCGCGACGGGTTCAAGAAGGATGGTCGCGTCTGATTTGCCAAGCTCCCGTAATTGTTCGGCGACCAGGAAACGGTGATCCTCATTGGTGACGATCAGCGGAGCTTGCAGACCAGGCAAGCCCTGGCAACGTAGGACAGTCTCTTGAAACAAGGTCTGAGGGCCGACCAGGGCTAAAAACTGCTTCGGCATGGCACTACGCGAGGTGGGCCACAAACGCGTACCCGAGCCACCAGAGAGAATTACAGGAAACAGCAATTAAGGACCTCTTTCAACAATTTTCCGCCCGACCATGATCCAATCATCGCCCGAATGGGCGCATTCGACTTGGTAATAAACCTATAGTCTGCGGCAGTGAGATAATCCGTAATTATGACCTCACTCCAAAACTCCGTCTCCGCCTCGATCTTCAAAGCCTACGACATCCGTGGCATTGTAGATACAACATTAACCGAATCAACAGTGCGCCTGGTCGGCTTTGCCCTGGGAGCCCGGGCCAAGGCCAAGGGCATTAAGGAGGTTGTGGTGGGCCGCGATGGCCGCCTGAGCGGTCCGCGCTTAATTGCCGCGCTGTCGCAGGGTTTTTGCGAGGCAGGGATCGATGTGGTGGATATTGGCATGGTGCCTACACCGGTGGTTTACTTCGCCACTTATCACCTCGGTTGCGGCACAGGGGTGGCGGTGACGGGCAGTCACAATCCGCCGGAATATAACGGCTTGAAGATGATGTTGGACGGCGATACGCTTTATGGCGACGCTATTCAATCCCTGTACCAGGACATTATCGGCGGCCAACTGGTGGCAGCGGCGCAGCCCGGAAAGATCCGGTCATTGGATCTGGCTGAAATTTATCTTGCCCGAGCCTCTTCCGATATAAAGTTGGATCGCCCTATGAAAGTTGTTGTGGATGCGGGCAATGGCGTGGCCGGCGTGTTGGGGCCTGAACTGCTGAGGCGAGTCGGTTGCCAGGTGGAAGAGCTGTTTTGCGAGATTGATGGCAATTTTCCGAATCATCATCCCGATCCGGCTCATGTCGAGAATCTGCAAGATTTGATTCGCCGAGTGAGGGATTCTGATGCGGAACTTGGCCTGGCCTTTGATGGTGATGGCGACCGTCTAGGTGTGGTGACCAAGGACGGACAAATTATTTTCCCGGACCGGCAAATGATGTTGTTCGCCGAGGATGTGCTGAGCCGCAACCCTGGTGCGCAGATTTTGTTTGATGTGAAATGCAGTCGCCTTTTGGCCCGTCACATTACCAATCATGGTGGCCGACCCTTGATGTGGAAGACAGGACACTCTTTGGTGAAGGCTAAACTGCGTGAAACGGGTGCGCCCCTGGGGGGAGAGATGAGTGGTCACGTGTTCTTCAAAGAGCGCTGGTATGGCTTTGATGACGGCCAATATACGGCGGTGCGCCTGTTGGAGATTTTGTCTCGCTTTGCGGATCCAAGCGCTGTGCTCAATGCCTTGCCTAATGCTATTTCGACACCTGAGCTTCAAATGAAAACTGCCGAGGGCGAAAACTTCGCGATCCTGGAAGCTTTGAAGCAAAAAATATCCACTCCGGCCGGTGCTACTGCCACCTTCCCTGGTGCCAGCGAACTTATATTGATTGACGGAGTTCGTGTGGAGTATCCCGATGGTTTTGGGCTGGCCCGACCGTCGAACACTACCCCGGTGGTGGTGATGCGCTTTGAGGGTGATACTCAGGAGGCGATCATCAAGGTGCAAAAGGCGTTTCGTGAAGCGATTCTGGGCGTTTCTCCGGCTTCAAATCTTCCCTTCTGATAAACAAAGTCTGAGGTCTTCCTCCCATTGAGGAAGTTTCAGGCTTAAGGCCATCTCAAGCTTGTCGCAGTTCAATCGAGAGTTGGCCGGTCGTTGAGCAACGACTCGTCCAGGGCTGTCCGCGCGCAGATTGGATTCATATTGAGCCGTGCTGATCGGCACCAGTGTTCGCATTTTACGAATTGGATCGGGGTGCAACTCAAAGATTTTTGCGGCGTAACGATACCAAGTGGTTTGGCCTCGCGGGCAGAGGTGATAAATGCCGTTCAGTGGCGCGCAAAGCCAGTCATCGGCCAAAGTCTGGTCGAGGGGTTGCGGCCTTCGACCTAGGGGTTGCGGCCTTCGACCTAGGGGGTACGGCCTTCGGCCCAGGGGGTATGGCCTTTGACCTAGGGCCAACATGACCACCCGCTCGGTGACTTCGACGATGCGACCCACCCAGGTGGGCACGCCCCATTGATCGTCAAGCACGCTCAGAGTTTTACGGTGTTGGGCGAGCTTGAGCATCGTCAACATAAAGTTAGCGCCGTGGGATGCATATAGCCAACTTGTTCTAAAAATGATGTGCTTGGCTCCGCTGGTTTCAATCGCCTTTTCACCAGCAAGTTTGGAGGCCCCATACACTGATTTTGGGGCGCAGGGGTCCGTCTCAAGAAAAGGGCGGCTGCCTTCTCCACTAAATACATAGTCGCTTGAGTAGTGGATCAAAGTGGCGCCTAGTGCCTTGGCTTCCACCGCGAGTAGCTCGGGTCCACGCGCATTGATGGCCTGAGCGAGTTCGGGCTCAAGCTCGGCCTGGTCCACGGCGGTATAGGCGGCAGCATTAAGGATGATGTCTGGGCGGAGTGAGCGAAGCGAGTCGCGAATCGAGCCCGGTTGCGCGAGATCCAACTGAGATCGGTCTAGGCTGAACACCTTGAGATTTGTGTCGACCTGTCGTGCTAGCTCTTCAAAGTGCCAGCTCAACGCACGGCCAAGCTGGCCTTGCGCACCGGTAATTAGAATGGTTTTCAAAATCGGAGTGGTCACTGCGGTTATCATCGCGGCAATTATCCAATATCCAAAGTGTCACGCCCCATTTACATTCTCCTCAGTTATCTGCTGCTGCCTTTTCTGGCCATCTATTTGCTTTGGCGCAGCCGAAAGCAACCGGAATACCGTGAGCATTGGGGAGAGCGCTTTGCCTGGACGTCTCCGAAGCTTGCACCTGGTGCTATTTGGATTCACGCGGTTTCGCTCGGTGAAACGCAGGCCGCTGAAAGCCTCATATTGGCGCTAGGTCGACTCTATCCCGAGCGCCCCTTGTTACTCACCCACACCACGCCGACCGGCCGTGCGGCCGGGCTTAAGATCGCTTCCCAGGTGAACCAGCTTTCAGTCATGTATTTGCCCTACGATACGCCTTGGGCCGTCCGGCGGTTTTTGCTGCGAGTCAAGCCCAGTGTGGGGCTATTGATGGAAACCGAGGTCTGGCCTAACCTTATTGCTTGCGCTCAAAGGATGGGTATTCCGCTCGCCTTGATCAATGCGCGGCTTTCGGAAAAATCGCTTGCGCGTGGACGAAAATATTCGGCCTTGGCTCATCAGGCTCTCGGAGCCTTAACGCTTGTACTGGCGCAAACCTCTGAAGATGCTCACCGGCTAGCGTTGATCGGCGCTCGAGCCCCTCAAGCGCTCGGAAATTTGAAGTTTGATATCCACCCCTCACCCGAGGCTTTGGCGCGTGGTATGGCTTGGAAACAGCACTTCGCCAGGCGTCATGTCTTGCTTTTGGCTAATACTCGAGAAGGCGAGGAAGCCATGTTGTTGACGGCTTTGAAGACCCATGCCGAGAAATTCATGGCCGGACCACAAGGTTTGTTGGTGCTCCTTGTGCCCCGTCATCCGCAACGCTTCAATGATGTGGAGCGAATGATTCGTGCCTCAGGCTTCGAGTATTTGCGTCGTAGTAACGCTCCAGGCTTGGCGACTACAGGCTCAAGACTGGATCCGAAAATTCAGATTGTTCTCGGCGACTCATTAGGCGAAATGGCCGCGTACTACGGCGCTGCCGATCTTGCCGTGATGGGTGGGAGTTTTGAGAAGCTCGGCGGCCATAATTTGATCGAGGCCTGCGCCTGCGGATGCCCTGTGATTCTCGGTCCACATATGTTTAACTTCGCATTGGCTAGCGAAGAGGCCGTATTGGGTGGGGCTGCTTGGTCCGTGGCAGACGCAGAGGCCGCAGTGCAAAAGGCGCTCGTATTACTTACCGGAGATCCAGCAGTCCTGGAAGCGGCTAGAAGGGCCTGCGTCGAGTTCTCTCAAAAACATCGTGGCGCCACCGAAAGGACTTTGGCGGCACTGGGCCCAATACTGCCTCTAAGCACCAGGCCCTAAACTTTTCGATCTGTCTCGCTTAGCGGTCTTTAGGCGCCACTGGTTTGCGAGAGCGACCACCTCTTTGTTCTGAGGCGGCCGGAGAGCGCATGCCCGGCTTAGCATCAGAGGCTGGTGCTGCCGGGGGCGACGCTGAGACGGGTGGTTTGGCTGGGATCGGCGTGCTGGTGAGTGCGGCCGGTGCCGGTGCCGCAAGCACCACGGGCTCTGATAAAAGCCCATTGATCATTTCAATATCATCTTCTTTCAAGCTGCCCGCACCGGCTTTGAGTTTGAGGCCAGCCAGAATCGTGTCGTAGCGCGCTTTGGAAAGGTCGCGCCGCGTTGTAAAAAGCTGCTGCTGGGCATTCAACACGTCCACGTTGATGCGCACACCGACTTGATAACCCAACTGGTTCGAGTCCAGCGCGAGCTGACTAGAGCGCTCGGCAGCCTCAAGAGCGCGAACTTGCGCCAAACCACTGTTCACACCAACGTAGGAAACACGGGTGGCTTGCTCCACTTGGCGCCGAGCGACTTCTAGGTCGGCCTTAATTTTCTCAAAGTTCGCGGCCGCCTCGCGTACTCGTGCGGTAGCTGCGCCGCCCGAATAAAGCGGAACATTTAGTTGCAAGCCGACGTTGGCGGAGTTGGTATTACCCCCGCCGCCAGCGGCCAGGGTGACCGGGTTACGAGAGTGCGTAAGCCCTCCAACAATATCAATCGTGGGGTAATCGCCATAGCGTTGTTTGTCGATTTCACGTCGCGCCACTTCGGCACCAAGTATCGCCTGTTGTACTTGATAATTGTTGGCCCGCGCACTATCTACCCAGTCATTTTCACGAGCAGGCTGTGGGCCTTGCAGGGTGACGCCTGGGCGTAAAACTTTATTGCGGTTGACGGGCTTGCCCGTCAGCAAGCTCAAAGCAGAATACTTTACCTCGAGATCGCTCTCGCCCGCAAACTCCTGGGCCACCACGAGGTCGTACTTGGCCTGAGCCTCTTGTTGGTCGGTGATCGTAGCGGTGCCCACTTCAAAATTTCGTTTGGCGGAGGCCAATTGTTCGGCCACTGCCCGCTTTTGAGCACGAACAGTCTCTAGGCTGTCTTGCGATGCCAGCACATCAAAGTAAGCCTGAGCCACACGGAGAATCAGATCGACCTGAGTTTGAGCTAACGCTGCCTCAGCGACCGATTGTTGAATTTTGCTTTGCTCTAAGGCTTCTACGTTTTGCAACCTAAATAGCGGGTAGCTCAGGTTGACTCCGAGTGTGGTCGGCGCAAAGCTTTTGGAAAAGGAGGTGCCGGAATTCGGGTTGTTTTGGAAATACTGATAGCCCGTACTTCCGGTCAAGGCCACGTTCGGCTTCAGACCTGCGGCGGCTTGAGGGACACGCTCTTTAGCCGCTTCCAGGGCGGATCGAGCGCTCAACAGCTGCGCATCGTTAGCCAAAGAATCTTTATAGGCTTGCACGAGGTCGTAAGTCTGGGCATTGGAAAGCCCGCTCAACG
>JANLRI010000524.1:0-6811 GCA_031361565.1 Betaproteobacteria bacterium
CCGGATCGGGCGATCAACGGTCTGGTTGTGGTGCAAGACTAAGCCGCGATTTCCATGCCCCATTCGTTTGAGTTCGCGAGTTACGGTTTTCGATCTGCGCGAGGTCGAACAGTTTCTTTCTGACGAAATATCCTCCACTAATAATAAAGACATTCATTTGGACTGAATTAGTTTTTTATGCTTCAAGTCCGAACGCGACTAGTACTTGATCGTTGGCTTTTTAACCACATGCGATTGGATTTTGGTTCTCCAATAGTCGGCCGTTATGCACCGCTGATAAGGTCTGTTACGAATTTTGCCTAAAGTTTAAGCAGTTCAAAAAATACCCATGCCACGATGGCATTTTCAATACAAGCAAAATCAATATGAAAACTGAGTTTGATAAAACCGACTTAAAGCTCCTTGAATCAATTCCCGAGTTTGACGAAAAAGCGGCGTTTTCGTGCGAGCTCTTGGAGGATTTCCTGAGGCACAAGGCCAATATGAAAAGCTCGGCCCTTGCTGCGGGGTTGATCGCGCTGCAGCTCCATGAATCACCCACTTGGTCGGCAATTCGAGTGAGTCATGCGTCTGACATTTCTGAGTTTGCGCTGAATCAAATCATGTTGAGTGCGGCCGCCCACATTGACCGTCAATCAAGATCTAGAGTCGAAAACGCGCGCTTTGGACTGCTGAACTCTTATCGAGAGTGCTCGGATATTTTGGATGCCGCAGAGGGCTTTGATCCGGCGCTTGAAAAAACTAGTCAAGTCACCAATTCTCTTCCTCACCAAGGAGATGTCGAAGCCGCAAGGAAGCTTGCAGTCGAGCTGCTTGCAGCGGTAAGACTAGACGCTGAAACGGCTAAGGCTAGGTACGAGAAAGACGTTTTGCGACTTGAAAAACGGTTGCAAGAGGAGATGGCCACGCTCGAAAAACAGCGCGCCGAGCAAAAATCTAGAGTTGAAAGTCTTTCACAAGCCCTGTTTGAAGTCTCAGACCAGCTTACAAACTCTGTAAAACTAGAGAGGCACTATACTGAGCTTTTCGAAACAGAGAAGAAAAGGACTACGGCTCGCCAACCCCCGACGGATCTCGCTGAACTCGAAAATGATATCGCAAGGAAGCGAAACTATCTCGACCGTTTTCTGAAGCCGGATATTAAGAGCTCAATGGAAAAACTAGATCGATCAAAAAAGCTACGTGAAAAGGCTAGCCGCGATTTGGCCGACGTGAAGCGGCAGTTGGCCGAGGCGCGCGGTGAGCTGGTCGAAACTACGAAAATGAGCGAGCTCAAAGGGGGCTCAATTTAAACCTCGCGTTGCGACCAGTGGGCACTGTTGAAAGTATTCAGTCGTCCAGAAAACTAAACTTTCTAATCGCCACTTTATCGCCCAGGTCGCTCGACAATTGCTCGACAATTTGAGAATTTTCAGAGTGGGGTGATTGACGATTCTGTGTTTTCGTCGATCTCGACAAAGCTTCAGACGCGAGCCTACATATTTGTTGCCCGCGCTGACCTGACACTCTAGTCTCGGAGACCTCTGTAAGAAAATCGAAAAGATAACTCGACGCTTTTACTTGACAACGGAGTCTGAGCAAACTTTCGTGGACCCCGGTGCCGCTATTTGTTTGATAAGTGTCGCCTTTTTGAATCTGCTGAAACCAGAGTTCTAAGTTGGCTAGTCCGACCAGTAGGCTCCCGGAGGCTACTGGTCCGTATAGGTTACATGTCTCGGTCAGCAAAGCGCCTAAGTCAGATTCTGAAAGTAGTGAGACTCGTATCTCAATTCGGTTAGCGCCATGACCCTTATTTTGCATGTGCAGCTCCGTGCAGAGTCGAGTAAATCAAGAAACCATTGACGTTGTCGAACTTTCCCTCAGGAGACGCTTGGTGGACTGTAATCCCCGGCTGCGCCACCTCAAGCATCGGTCTGACGATTTTTGATGTTGCGCCAGTTAGCAGGATATCTCGGGCGTTGATATGACCTATCGCGTTGAAAGCATCCGCCATCAGCGACCCGATCGGCGCCTCGAGCAATGGAACTAAGTCTTCAAGCGAGACGTGGCTTCGATCAATCATCTGGCTGTAGCCGCGAAAGATTCTATCGACAAGTTCTAGGGTTGACGAAACACGCCCTTGCAGATGCAAGGCCGCGTTCACTGCTCGTTTCACATCATAGAACCCCTTTGAAATTGAGCCGCCTGTTTCAATGATGGGCTCGCCATCGATTGAGAGAATCCAATCAGTTGTTCCATTTCCAATGTCTAGGATCAAAAGCCGCTGAGGGATAGGCGAGTCGCTTGAGAGTTGACTTTGAAAAGCGACCAAAGCACCAAACGCTTGAGGAACCACCAAAACCGACTGGACATTGACTTTTCGTTGTTTGTGACCACCCGTCGTCGGTAGAAGTTGCTCCCCTCGAAATAGATCTCTCAATGCGCTTCTCGTGTTTTTGTTCTTGAAGCTGGCGACCGGTAGACCTAGTACAAGCTGACCAATTGTCTCTGCATCTAAGTAGTCTACGACATCAGCCAAGGCTGACAAAGTGAGAGCCTTATAAGCCGGTTGGCTCGAATAGTCGCTTGACGTAATTCGCAGCGATTCGAGTATGTGCACAAGAGGCCCCCCGGTTAGGTATGTTTCGCCATCGATTTCGATGGCGCGAACGTTTTGTGGTCCCCCAAGGCCTGAACTGTCGGCCGATCTTCCCTTGAGGTAAAGACTCGGCAGCTCACCGGTTTTGATTTTAGATGGAGCAATTTGGATTGCCCATTTTGTATCGGAGAAACCGACATCAACGGCTACGTTGTTAATGGTGATCATGTGTATTTCCTTTTACGTGATTTGGTTGTCTGAGATCCCAGTTCGCCCCACGACGCGTCAATTTGACGCTGTTCGCGAAAACTCAACAAATTGCGGGTTACAGCGATCTGGTTTGACGCTCTTAGCGACATTTCTGCGCGCCTTGCGACAGTCCTATTCTGTGCGCAGATCGCACCGCCGTTCGTCCAAATGCTCCGTTAGATCGACGAGCATTTGATGCGGTGAAGGTTAGTTCGCGAAGCAGAATAGGGGCGTAGAAGGCATTTGCTTTCAATTGTTTTACCCAAGCCTCTCGAAGGCATCGAGGGGGTACACGCAGTATTTGCCACAAGCAAATATTTTGATCGCGATTCGGACACAGAGGTGCTTCGAATACGAGCAAAGGCGCGGCTTCCCAGCTAGTTTGGACTTTTAAGGCTGCAAATACTCAAAAGTCCGTTGACGCGTGTCTAGCGTCTTATGCGCTTGACAGACCTTGACCCCTACAGATTGCTGTAGGGAAAGGACGGTAGCGCCAGACCTCTTTCTGTTTTCGGAGGAGGGCAGTACCCGGGCGACGTGGGATCCAGCTGACCATGGATTTAGTCGATTGGCGTGAGGGGCAGCCAGGGAGGTTCTAAAAACCTTCGAAGGCCCCTTGAGAGCCTCACGGAGTGAGGTGATCACTGATGTTCGTCATCAGCTGAGACGGTGCAGAAATTGCTGGCCGTTTTGGAAAAGTATGTTTTAAAGAAGTCAAATGCTTTTGATGATTTCCATGCAACGCAATATTGAAGGAGTAAATATATGAAGGATTTAAAAATGGCAAGAAATGAAGCGGAGCTTGTTGGCGTTCACCGCCTTATCCAGCAAGTCTTGGAGACATTTGTACGGGAGCGTGTCAACAAAAGTGGAGTCACGAGTTTTCTTACGGTTCGCCGAAGGTGCGAGTCAGTACATAGCTCGTTTCGAGATTTGGCTAGCTTGGGATTCGGCGTTGAGAAGCCTGAGAATCTAAAAGAAAAACATGTGATGAGTTTGGTTGGGCATTGGGATCGAAGGGAACAAGCCAATTCAACCATTGCAAACAAACTAAGCCACTTGCGAATTTTTATGACAAAAGTTGGCAAACCAGGTTTGATAAAGAACTTGACGCACTATTTCCCTTCTAGACCCGAGAGACACCATGTTACGCAAGTCTTAGAAAGCGATCCGAGACTTGAAGCTAAGGGCGTCGATGCGGAAGGACTTTTTCGATGTGCCGACTTCCTCGACGATAGATTGGGTGCCATGCTGCGGCTCGAACTTTATTTTGGACTTCGGCGCGAGGAGGTCTTGTGCTTCAAGCCCTCGAAATTTGTTGATACCGAAAATTCTTGCCTTCGCTTGACTCGATTCGCGGGGACGAAAGGAGGGCGCCCTCGCACAATTTATTTCACCGAGGACAAAAGTGATCTAGGTCGAAAGCTATTACAGAATCAGATATTGACGCTCGAGTTGGTCAAGAAAATATGTGCAGATTCTGAGGAGGGCGCGCTTGGATGGTTTGCCGGTCGCGAAAGGGGCCTTCAAAGATCGCGGCGCCGTTACTGCTATTTGATGGAAAAATTGGGCATGACCAAAAAGTGCCGACGAATCACTGGGCATGGGCTAAGGAAAGCCTATGCAGTTGATGCTCTTATCCAACGTGGCGTTGTGCCTACGGTTGTTGCTGTCGTAGACCCAATCGATAGAATCCATCGGGACCGTGCCGTCATAGAGGTAATGGAAGATCTTGGACACTCAAATGCACACACTGGCAGCGCGTACTACGGTAAGTCGATACCAGTAAAAGGTGCGACTATTGATTGAACTGACGACCCTGGAATTCACGTGACTGATGTCAGTCAATTTGCAGAATTGCTAGGTTTTCATACTTTTTTCATACATGAGGTGTACGAAAGCAAATCTAAAATATAAATTATTGATTTTATTGGGGATTTTGGTAGGCGATAGTGGCTTCGAACCACTGACCCCTGCCGTGTGAAGGCAGTGCTCTACCCCTGAGCTAATCGCCCGGTGCGTGTCAAACCGCTACTACGGGTTTGAACGAACCTGGAAGGCTGCGATTATGGCATAACTGGCTGAGGCGATGGCTTTGCGAGCCGGAATGCGACAATAGGCCCTTCACTTTTTTATGCCGTTCCATGACCCAACGTATCCGCACTCGTTTCGCTCCCAGCCCGACTGGTTTTCTACATATTGGCGGCGCCCGCACGGCATTGTTTGCCTGGGCGTTTGCCCGCCATTTTGGAGGCGATTTCATTCTTCGCATTGAGGATACTGATGTTGAGCGCTCGACGCCAGAGGCAGTGCAGGGGATATTGGACGGTATGGCCTGGTTGAACCTGCGGCATGATGAAGGGCCGTTCTATCAAATGCAACGCATGGATCGCTATAAAGCGGTGATTCAGCAGATGTTGGCGGCGGGTACGGCCTACTACTGCTATACCTCCACCGAAGAGCTTGACGTTCTGCGCGAGTCGCAGCGCGCTTCTGGCTTGAAGCCTCGTTATGACGGTCGCTGGCGGCCAGAGAATGCACAGGGCAAGACCCCTCCTGACGGTGTCAAACCTGTAGTGCGTTTTAAGAACCCCATCGACGGGGCCGTGCAGTGGGACGATTTGGTGAAGGGATCAATCAGCATTTCTAACCAGGAAATGGATGATCTCGTGATCGCTCGGCCCGACGGTACGCCGACCTACAACTTTTGTGTAGTGGTGGACGATTGGGATATGAAAATCAGCCATGTGATTCGTGGTGACGATCATGTCAATAACACGCCTCGTCAGATCAATATTTTGGAGGCGCTCGGCGCACCGAGGCCGGTATATGGCCATATCCCCATGATTCTCGGGCCCGATGGGCAAAAACTTTCGAAGCGACGCAATGCGGTGTCGGTGATGGATTACGACGAAGCGGGTTATCTGCCCGAGGCGGTGATCAATTATCTGGCGAGGCTCGGTTGGAGCCATGGCGATGAAGAGATTTTTCCCCGAGAGCAATTGGTGGCCTGGTTTGACGGCACGCATCTGTCTCATTCGCCTTCTCAACTGGATTTTGAAAAGTTCAAATGGGTCAATCAGCATTACTTGAAGTTGATGGGTGGCGAGAGCTTGGCTTTGCGATGCTTGCCGCGCTTGGAGCGCAGCTTGGCCGAAGATTCGAATCCCTCCGTGCTCAATGAGGCCGTTGCGAGCGCGCCCTCGCCATCGAATCCAAACCTACTATTGTCAGCCATTTCGCAAGAGCATTGGTCGGCGATTTGCGACCTGCTTAAGGAGCGTTGTTCGACGCTTGCCGATCTGACTGAACAAATGTCCTGGTTTGTAAAGGCGCCGAAGGTGTCCGCTGAGGAGGCGAGTGTTCATTTTACGGAAGCGGGTAAGGGCGCGTTGTCGGCATTAACGGCGGCGCTCGCGGACTGCGCTTGGGACAAAGCGGGGATTGCCGCGGCGATCAAAGTGGCGGTGACGCAAGGCGGTTTGAAGATGCCTCAGGTGGCCATTCCCGCGCGCCTAGCGGTCTTTGGGCGGACCCAGACGCCGGCAATAGATGCGATGTTGGCGTTCATGCCGCGCGACGAAGTGGTGCGGCGGCTGAAGGCAGCCTCGGCCTAGGCGAGATTCAAGCGAAGTTCAAGCGAAGTTCAAGCGAAGTTCAAGCGAAGTTCAAGCGAAGTTCAAGCGAAGTTCAAGCGAAGTTCAAGCGAAGTTCAAGCGAAGTTCAAGCGAAGTTCAAGCGAAGTTCAGGCAGATACGGACTAGCCGGTTCGGCACCTGCTTGCATCGAGCTCGACCCGAGTGAGGTCAAGCCACGCACCAATACAATCAAGCCCGGCCTAGCCTTTTCATTCCAAGGTTAGCTTAGCAAACTGAACCACCTTGGCCCACTTAGCAATCTCGGCCTTGGTAGCTTCAGCCATCTTGGCAGGTGTGCCGCCCATAGGAAAAGCACCAGCGTCTTGCATGCGCTGTTTCACCTCGG
>JANLRI010000561.1:0-2161 GCA_031361565.1 Betaproteobacteria bacterium
TCAGTTCTAAGCGCGATGCTGTTCGCCGCCGAGCACGGGTACATTCCTGGCGGGACCACCAGAGCTGAGTCACCAACCTCACCGCCTGCACTGGCCAGCGCGACCCAGGCTCGATCAGTCGAATCACTCAGACTCTCTACCGGTTCATTGGACGAAGTGCAGGCCAAACAACTATTTGCCTGCTTTGGCATCCCCGGTGTTAAAGAAATTATTGTCAATAGTGCAAGCGAAGCAGAGCAGGCGGCAAGAGCCCTGGGTTCAAGAGTCGTGCTGAAAATTCTCTCCTCCGCCATTACCCACAAAAGCGATATCGGGGGAGTCGCAGTCAACGTTAGCGCCGAGAACATCGTGGCCCGCCTGGCGCAAATGCGACTTGAGGTGAGTGAGGCGCTTTTGAACCAAGGTAGCATCGCGCAACAGATCGCGCCTCAACGCTTTGTCGTGCAAGAGATGATTCACTCGGGCATTGAATTAATCCTGGGCATGCACCGCGACCCTTTAGGTACGGCACTTCTCTTGGGTGCAGGCGGGGTCACGGCGGAGATCATCGAGGACAACGTCATGTTGCTGCTCCCCGAGCAAGGTGGAATCGACAAGGACGTCGCGCTGCGCACGATTCAAAGCCTCAAAATTTGGCCGCTCTTAAACGGTTTTCGCGGACGACCCAAGGCCGATGTTGCGGCCTTGGCATCGGCCATCGTGTCGTTTTCTGAGATGGTGGCGCAGCTTGGCGAAACCTTGGTCGAAGCAGAGATTAATCCACTCTTTGTACTACCCGAGGGCGTGTTGGCTGCAGACGCCGTGGTTGTACTTGCCAAGTAATTTCATCAGTCGATATCAATAGAAAGTAAACCCGTAAAGGAGATAAAAATGGCAGGATCAAAAGAGGCAGGATCAAAAGAGGCAGGCCCAAAGGAAATCAACGAGGCACTCATCAGCAGTCTGCCTGACATCGGCCCCGTGGTTATGGTGAACATGTTGCGCCTGCGTGATCACCATGCTTACAAGCGCTACAGCGAGCTGACCATGCCATTAATCAAGGCGCGAGGAGGCACCGTGCTTTGGGCGGGCAATGGCGAGGCAGTTGCCTTTGGCGATCCACAGACCGACCGATGGGATTATGTTGTGCTGGTGCGTTACCCATCACGGTCGGCCTTTTTGGACATGATGGATTCTCCTGCATATGCAGAAGCCAATGTGTACCGCGAACAAGCCGTGGAGCGTCACGTCATCTTGGCGAGCATTGAAACCTACTCAAAAATGGTTCTCGGTATAACCTAAAATTTCAAAGCCGCTTGGATGCGAACCAGTGCTAACAAACAATAACCACCCACAATATCCAGCACAACCGAGGGAACCCATATGAACACAGAATTTTGTCTGGTAGAGAAAGCCCATCACATCATGACCGTGCGGATCAATCGCCCCGACCGGATGAACGCCCTACACCCACCCGCCAATATCGAGCTCGGCAAGGTGTTTGATGATTTTGCAGCCGACGACGAGATGTGGGTAGCGATCATCACAGGAGAAGGCAAGGCGTTCAGCGCCGGAAACGATCTGCGCTACCAAGCTGAAGGGGGAGTGTATTCGCCGATGCCGCGTGGCTTTGGCGGCCTGAGCTCGCGCTTTGATTTGACCAAGCCCGTCATCGCTGCGGTCAATGGGGTGGCCATGGGTGGTGGCTTTGAAATCGCCTTGGCGTGCGACCTGATCATTGCTTCGGAGAAGGCCGTATTTGCCTTACCCGAGCCCAAGGTGGGACTGGCGGCTTTAGCCGGTGGACTCAATCGCTTACCTCGCCAGATCGGCTCGAAACGTGCTCTAGGTATGATTCTCACGGGGCGCCATGTCCCTGCGCAAGAAGGTTTCCAGCTGGGATTTGTCAATGAGGTCGTGCCCCATGAAAACCTTATGGAATGCGCGCTGAACTGGGCCAAGCAAATTTTAGCCTGCTCGCCTTTATCAATTCGGGCCAGTAAGGACGTTGTGTATCGTAGTCTTTCCATGGGGTCGTTACAGGAGTCGATGCAAGCGACTTATGATTCGGTCGTCAAGCTGCGCAATAGTGAAGATTTCATCGAAGGCCCCAAAGCCTTTTCCGAGAAGCGCGCGCCGAACTGGAAGGGACGCTGAAGGGCGCTAGTGTGGCGTTCCACAC
>JANLRI010000581.1:0-4376 GCA_031361565.1 Betaproteobacteria bacterium
TGTTTAAAGATTTCGCTGCTCATCAACGCCAGTATGGTGATGTGCATGTTTTGCCAACTCAGACTTTTTTCTACGGCATGCGCGAACGTGAGGAGGTGGCCATTGATCTTGATCCGGGGAAGACCTTGATCTTGCGCTTGCAAGGCTTGGCTCCGGCGGAAGAGGAGGGCGTGGTGAAAGCGTTTTTTGAGCTTAATGGTCAACCCCGAACTCTTCGGGTGCAAAAGGCGGGTGTTGCAAAGGCGATGCAACGACCTGTGGCGGAAAGCGGTAATGCCTCCCATCTGCCGGCGCCGATGCCGGGCATGGTGGCCACCTTACTCGTGAAGCCTGGCCAAGCGGTGATCGCAGGGCAGCCCTTGCTCTCAATCGAAGCGATGAAGATGGAAACACAGTTGCGCGCGGAAAAAAACGGAACGATCAAGGCCGTACACGTGAAATCTGGGGATGTTGTGGCCGCCCACGACCTATTGATTGAGTTTGTCGTTTAGCAGTAAAGCTTTTTGGATAAGGTTCCCGCACATGAGTTTTTTTCCGAATTTTGATTCAATGAGCTTGCGAGAAATCTCTGACGGGCTGCTCCGTGCCAATGGTGCGATGATGAATCACATCGGATTTCAGTCAATTGAATCCTATGACCGCGAATTGCAGCGCCTGAAAGTCGCCTTCATGGTGAGACCGGAGTTTTGTCATAGCGCTGGCCGGATTGCCCAGGGCGGCTTCGTGACCGCGTGGTTAGATGCCGCCATGGCCCATGTCGTGCTTCTGGATTCACGCGGCACAGAAAATATTGCAAGCTTAGAGATAAAAGTGAGTTTTATTGCTGCGGTCACCCCGGGGCCCGTGCTTGCGGAATCGCACATCGTCAAGAAAGGCAAGCGCATTGCGTTTCTTGAGTCAAACCTGTTTGACCTGCAGGGAAAACTTTTGGCGTCCGCCACTCAAACGGCCATGCTTACAGCCATGCCGGATGCCTCAAAATAGGATGTCCGAAAACGGCGAGCTTTAGGCTCGAAATGCTTCACAATACGGCTATGGAAAGCCCAAATGCAACCCTAAATACAAGTCCCGCAAAGATCTCACTGGGAGCGGAGCAGTGTTATGCGGCTCTGCAAACTCGAGACTCGCGCTTTGACGGGCGCTTCTTTGTGGCCGTCAAGTCGACCAAAATTTACTGTCGTCCAGTGTGCAAGGTCAAACTCCCACGCCTGGAAAATTGTACGTTTTATCCTAGCGCCGCTGGTGCCGAGCATGCCGGTTACCGGCCTTGTTTGCGCTGTCGGCCGGAGCTTGCTCCGGGGCATTTTGCCCTCGATGCCTCATCGCGTTTGGCGCAGCAAATGGCTATGATCATTCAACACGCCTCGGCCGATGTCAAGCTCGATACAGTGGCTGCGAAGCTGGGTGTCACTGAAAGGCATGCCCGGCGATTGTTTCATGAGAGCTTTGGGGTCACGCCTGTGCAATACGCGCAAACCTGTCGCTTACTCGCAGCAAAACGCCTCCTGAGCGATACCGATATGCCGATGCTTGATGTGGCCCACGCGGCGGGCTTTCGCAGTCTCAGACGCTTCAATGATCTATTTGTCGAGCGTTACCGCCTTCAACCCAGCGCGCTCAGAAAGTCGCAACGACTGGATGAACCTCCGAAGGCCTGGTTAGAGTTTCGCCTGCCGTATCGTCGCCCCTTCGACTGGGCTGACCTTCTAAGTTTCTTGTCGTTGCGGGTGATCCCAGGGATAGAACGAGTCGATGTTGAGGCGTCTGCTTTCTCCCGGAATTTAGCGGTCAACTATGAAGGTCGACGCTTGGTGGGAGAACTACGCGTGACGGACCTTGCGCGCCATGACGCCCTGAGCGTGAGTTTAAGTCAGTCACTGGCGCCTGTTTGCCTGAAAGTTCTGCAACAGTTGCGTAAAGTCTTTGATCTGGATCTCGAACCCGAGCAAGTGCGGCTCTCGCTAGGTGATCTCTGTCGCAACCCGGGCGTGCGATTGCCGGGCGGTTTTAGTGGGTTTGAGATTGCAGTGCGTGCGGTCCTCGGTCAGCAGGTGAGTGTGAAAGGGGCGCATACCCTGGCGGGTCGCGTTGCACAAAAACTTGGCCATGATCAGTGCTTCCCTGAGCCCGCAGACATTGCCGGCGCCTCTGTCGAAGCCTTGAGTTCCTGTGGTCTCATTCGAAGGCGTGCACAGACTCTCATTGATCTCGCTCAAGCGATCCATTCGGGCCACTTGGTGCTTGATGGGTCAGTGCCCTTGGAGGCTGGACTACTCGCCTTGAAATCCATCAAAGGCATCGGTGAGTGGACGGCGCAATATGTTGCGATGCGTGCGCTGCGCTGGCCGGACGCTTTGCCCGCCGATGATTTGGTCTTGAAGAAGCGTCTTCAGGTAAAAACTGGAAAGGCCGTTGAGCTGGCCTTTGAGGCCTATCGGCCCTGGCGTGCATATGCTGTGATACACACTTGGAAATTACCATGATCTACGACATCTTCCCCACACGCTTCGGCGATACCTTGATATGCGCCGATAACGATGCTCTGCGCGGGCTCTACTTCATCGGGCAAAAGTATCAAGCCTTGGTGTTGCCTGATTGGAGTCATGCGCCGCAGAACGCTTTGTTGCAAGAGGTGAAGGCGCAATTCCAAGCCTATGAGAAAAGTGGTATCGCAGGCTTTGACCTGCCGCTCGATCCACAAGGCACTGCGTTTCAGAAAAAAGTGTGGAAGGCCCTGCTGACGATCCCGGTCGGAACAACCAGTACCTATGGCCGCATGGCGCAAATGGCGGCTACCATGGCCGCAGTAAGAGCGGTGGGCTCGGCGATTGGCAAGAATCCAATCTCCATTATTATTCCTTGTCATCGCGTGCTTGGCAGCAATGGAAGCCTCACCGGTTACGCGGGCGGGCTGAGTCGTAAGGCTGTACTTCTCAAGCATGAGGGTGCGAGCTTCCTGGGCATGTTGGAGACTCCTGATCTTTTTGAGCGAGCAGACACTGTAGGATGAACTCCCCGGTATGAAAACCCGTGATGTTTTTGATTTCGTTTTGCTGGCCGCAATTTGGGGAGGCTCCTTCCTGTTCATGAAAATCGCTGGCCCCGAGTTCGGAGTTTTCCCCAGTATGGCCCTGCGTACAGGCGGTGCCGCGCTGCTGCTGCTGCCCTTGGTGCTGGCGCGTGGCCTGGGTGTGCAGTTGCGCACCCACTGGAAAAAAACACTGGGCATTGGTGTCTTAAACTCTGGTGTGCCCTTTGTTCTTTTTGCGTTTGCAACCCTCCATCTCACTGCAGGCTTTACAGCAATCTTGAATTCCAGCGTTCCCTTTTGGAGCGCACTGATCGCATGGCTGTGGCTAGGAGATAAGCCCAGGCGGCTTCAAGTTCTCGGGCTAGTGATCGCTTTTATGGGTGTGGTGATGTTGGTTTGGGGCAAGGTCGATTTGAAGCCCGGCGGGGCAGGCTGGGCTATTCTGGCCTGCCTACTTGCCACCTTGCTTTACGGCCTCTCCGCCAATATTACCAAGCGGGCCTTTTCAGGGGTCAATCCCCTGGTTTCTGCGACAGGCAGTCAAGTGGGGGCCACACTTTGCTTGATACCCTTGGCGTTATTCAACTTACCGGATAAAAATCCAAGTGCTGCCGCGTGGGCTGCGACCCTTGCTCTGGCCCTGGTTTGTACAGCCTTCGCCTACATTCTTTATTTTCGGCTGATGCGCAACCTCGGACCGACGCGTGCCACTGCCGTCACCTTTCTGATTCCTGTTTTCGGAATGCTCTGGGGGGTACTATTTCTGAGCGAAATCGTGAGTTCGCAAATGATTCTCGCCACCTTGGTGATTTTGGCGGGCACCTCACTAAGTACTGGCCTATTCAGATTTAATAAGTCGGCGAGTTGATTCGTTTGCCAGCGTGAGTGTCAAAGAGATGGACTTTACCGATATCCGCTTGAAGACCAATGACATCTCCTGGTTTGAGGGTCACTCTCTCGTGTTGAACCACAGTCAAAAGTTGATCCGCCACGCGCACAAAAACTTGCGTATCGGCACCGGTTGGCTCAATCACCTCAACCTCGCCGCGCAGCGAATCCGAACTACCTTGGGCAACAACTCTGAAGTTCTCCGGCCTGACGCCATATTGCAGAGACTGCCCTGAGCTGAGTGCTAATCCTGCGGGAAGCGCGAGCAAACCACCGGTGCAGGCAGCCTTGGTTCCGGCCACCTGTGCCGGAATTAAATTCATCGACGGCGAGCCAATAAAAGTAGCCACGAAGGTATTTTCAGGATGATCATAAAGCTGTAAAGGCGTGCCGATTTGCTCGACAATGCCAGAGTTCATAACGACTATTTTGTCGGCCATCGTCATGGCTTCGATCT
>JANLRI010000592.1:0-3132 GCA_031361565.1 Betaproteobacteria bacterium
TAATTGGTTTGTAAAAACCAGCTTATGTGTAATAACAAAAGACACTGTGTCACGCGGTTTTTTCGCTTTTTTATTTGATTATCGCGTTGGCTTTTATGGCCTTCTTGCTAAAGATGGCCGCGCCGAGTTATGGCACCTGGATTTCCAATCAAGAGATTCGAGCAGGCGCAGAATCGATCATCAATGCCGTTAATCTGGCTAAGCTTGAAGCGATGAAGCGCAATGGTCGCGTCATGTTTGAATTACTCGACAGCGCGAACAATTCAAGCTCGTGGAGAATCTGCCCGGTATTGCAAGGCACGATTGCCTGTGATGCCGCTCAAGCTACGATTCAAGAGCGAGACTCTGGCGATGATTCACCTCGTGCGAAAGTGGGTGTATCGACTGCATCAGCGATGATTACGCCCAGCGCGATGGCCACTCCCCTGGCGGTTGGCGGCCTCCCCGCAGGAATCATTTTCGATGGCCTAGGACGTCCCAGTACGATTGGCGGATTTCAAAATATTGCGCGAGTCGATGTGCGCAATACTAATATGGCGGCTGCAGATGAACGTCGCCTGGTGATTGCCATTACGGGTGGAGGAAGTGCGCGAGCCTGTGATCCTCAAGTGTTGGCGCCGAATGCGAGGGCTTGCTAATCATGAGATCGCAGACCCAAAAAAATCACCGTCCGCGCTGGGCAACGAGTGTGCCCAAAGTCGGCTTTCGAGGCCGTAAGCAACAAGCAGGCGTGGCCATTCTCGAGGCCTTGATCGCCATCCTCATATTTTCAATCGGTGTGCTCGGCATTGTCGGTTTGCAGGCTCGCTCTGTGCAAGGTTTAGGGGAGGCGGGCTTTCGTTCCCAAGCCGTGCAACATGCCGATGAGTTGATCTCTGAAATGTGGACCTCCGACCCAGGACGGAGAAGGACGCTCTATCAAAGCACGGCCCCCGGACTAATGTATCAGGCCTGGGCGACCAAAGTCACGACCGGTTCCAGGCAGCTTCCCGGTGCAGCCGCCAATCCACCGACGGTCGTGGTGACCTCGGTGCAAACACCGATTGCAATTTTGCCAGGGAGTAGTTTCTTTACATCGGACGTCACCATTACGATTAGATGGGTACCGCCCGGCGCCGCTGCTGGAGTCATCAGCCAGTACGTGACCACGGCTAGAATTTTGGAGCCCCAGTTATGAACATTCTCACGAGGCGCTCGCGTCGACCGATGCAGGCTGGTTTTGGCTTGATTGAGACCATGATCGGCATGGTCATCGCCCTATTAACCACCTTGGCGATCTTCCAAACGCTGGCGATCAACGAGTCTCAGCGTCGTACCACGGGAAGCGGCAGCGAGGCGCTGCAAGCGGGAACTTTGGCTCTATCCCAGGTTCAAAAAATCATCCGTAACTCGGGCTACAACTTGACCACGCCTACCGATCCGATGTTGACGCCACCTGCCCGCATGGTGGTTGAGCCCACCGGTGCCGTGATCATCAACCCTACCTCGGCGGCGACCGAGTTTCTAATGGGTTGCACCACACAGGGTGGACTCCGGATTACACCTGCCATGGTCACGGCCGGTGTGGGCCCTTTGAGCTCGGACAGTCTCGTGGTGATGCAAGGAAGCTCTTCAGTCGCTCCAATTCCCTCACAATTAGTCACACCGGCACTGGTAGGAAGTACCAGCCTGACGATCACGACCACCTACGGATATCAGGTCAATGACTGGGTCGTGGTGTATGAGCAAGACCCACTCGCCAATCCTGGCAACGCTCGCCCTATTCCCTGCACCTTGGCCCGAGTGAGCGCCTTGCCTTCCGCTCCAACCATCAACGCGGGCGTTATTAACTTAACTGCAGCAACCGCGGCCGCCTACAGCAGCTTCGCCCGCGTGGTGAATTTAGGTCGAACCCCATTGTTTCAAAGCCTGACGGTCAATGCCACCACCAACCAATTGGTGCTGACCAACCTCATTAGCAACGCCTCGTTAGTGTTGGCCGATAACGTGGTGTCCATGAACGTCCAAGCCGGAATCGATGTGAGTAATGACGATGTCATTGACGAATGGATTAACCCGCCGACCGTAGCGGGCACCTGGTTGAATCCCAATGCCTTGCCCACGACTCCGTCTATCGCAACTTTGCCGGTGGCCGCCGGTGCAAGGTCCCTCAATCAAATTAAGGCTTTACGAGTGGGCTTACTGATTCGCTCATCGCAATTTGAACGCCCTGATCCTGTAAGTGGTTGTAGCGCCACGGCTGCCGGGCCTTTCTCGGTGCTCGATTTAAATGCCGGGAATAACGCGCAAGGAATTCCCGCGATGCCCGCCGGTGGCAACTACACCCTTAGCGGAAATCAGCGCTGCTATCGCTACAACACCTTGTCGAGCGTGATTCCCCTCAGAAATATCATTATGAGTGACATATGAAGCGCGCAACTATTGCTCGGGCTGGACAAAAAGGCACTTCGCTCCTGGTGGCCATGGTCGCACTGGTGGCCATGATGACCGCCGGTATGGCGCTGATCCGCTCAGTCGACAGCGCCAACCTTGCCGCTGGTAATTTTCAGATGCAGCAAAGCGCCGAACAAAATATTGACATGGGTATTAATGAGGCCTTGCGTGCTTACTTGCAATCGCCCAGCAATATGGCCTTGTCAATAGACAATCGAAATATTAACGATGCGGCCAAGTCTTACTGGGCCATTCGCCAACTGCAAACAACCGAAGGTGTCCCGTTAGCTTTGGTTAATTTGTCCGCACCGACTTGGACCTCGACCGGTCCAGCACTGACCGGTTGGGCCGGTGAACAAATTGATGCCAATTCGATGCAACTGCGTCGCTACTATGTTGAGCGCTTATGCGCTACCACCGGTATTGCCAGTGCCAATAACTGTCAGATGTACACCATGGAATATCCGTCCGATTCGATTTCCAACACTGGCTCGGCGGACAGCGATGTATTGCCCTATATCCGAATGACGGTTCGCGTGGATGGCCCGAAGGGCACGACCAGTTATGCCCAAATGTTTATGAAGGGCGAATAAGCCTCCGGGGTAGAAATTCTGAACTAGAAAATGCTTGAGACGAGAGAAAAGAGGTCTATATGTTAAGTACTAAATCGAAAAGTTTGGCGATATTATTGGCTTTGTT
>JANLRI010000629.1:0-4473 GCA_031361565.1 Betaproteobacteria bacterium
TCGTGCAACTGGCGCGTCACCAATAATGTCAATTGGATTATTTCTAGACCAGTTCTTTGGAAGCACAAGGTCGAGTGCGGCAATAATTCCGGCGTCTAGCGTCTGCAGCTTCACGTCCAGGCGCGATGCACAGTCGGCTGCGATCACCCCGGCTCCTCCCCCGTTGGTGAGTATTGTCAAAGACTGATTGCGTCGGCTGCTACGCCTTGTCAAGGTCATCACCGCCGTGAATAAATCCTGCAAGCTCTCGACTCGCAGCATGCCCGCCCGGCGAATGGCCGCATCGAAGACGATGTCGGAACCAGCCAATCCGCCCGAGTGGGAGGCCGCGGCGACTCCTCCCTCTCGACTCCTGCCAGCCTTCAACACAATGACAGGCTTATTTCGAGCTGCCGCGCGCGCCGCAGACATAAATTTCCGAGCGAAATGAACCGATTCAATATACAAAATAATGGCTCGAGTGGAGGAATCCGAACCTAAAATATCGAGTAAATCGCCAAAATCAATGTCCGTACAATCGCCTAGCGATACTAGGTGTGAAAAGCCAATACCGCGCTGCATTGACCAATCCAAAAGTGCAGTCGCTATGGCCCCAGACTGAGAAACAAAGGCGATATTTCCAGGCAGCGGATTGATCTGCGAAAAGCTCGCATTTAAGCCGATACCTGGTGTCATCAACCCCAAACAGTTTGGCCCAAGTATGCGCAGTAAATGCGGTTTGGCCGCATCGAGTATGGTTTCTTTTTGACTCTTTGAAAGTCCCGCTGTGATGATGATGGCAGTTTTGACACCTTTTGCTCCGAGTTCCGAAACAAGCAGAGCGACAGTATCTGGTGGCGTACAGATTACCGCGAGGTCTGGAACCTCGGGCAAATCAGCGACCGTTGAATAAGTTGGAGTCTCCCCAGACAGGCTATTCTTCAAGTTAACCGCGTAAATGGGTCCAGAGAATCCGGCCGAGTGCAGATTCTTCCAAATGATCGCACCGAGGCTGCCGTCACGACTCGAAGCACCAATCAACACCACTGATCGAGGCTGTAAAAGGGCCTCCAGATTTCGAATACTCATGTCGCCCTCCGTGGCCGTTCAAGAAGAATAGTTCGTTAACGGCGGTATTGCTTGATGAAAATCAAAGAAAGCGCCCGCACTTGGCTCAAAATGATAGGAATTCATCGGCGCTCAAAGCCATCATTTAAACAAAGCGAGAGATAGAAAAATGCTCACCGGCAAAATCACAAGATTACTGAAGGATGGACGGGGATTTATCGAGACCCATGAGGGCGTTGAATTCGACTTTCAGCGCGAGAGCTTGGAAGACGTAGAGTTTGAAGAGTTGGAAATTGGTCATGCCGTTGAGTTCATGCAAGACTTTAAAGGCAATCCAGGAAACTCTGGTGCTGTTCAGGTCAGAACCTCTCTGCGTCGCGTTGTCTGAGCGTTGCCATCACCGGTCGCTACCCTAGTGTGGTGAGTCACACTAGCACGTAGGGCGACCTCACTCCTCGGTCCCAAAATAAGAGTTGGACTCCGCTGTCATTTTTCTGGCACTCCTTGTGCCGCTGGAAATAGGCCAGGTGGCTGGCCTGAGCGCGCTTCTTCGAGAGGATTAAATTTATAGAACGCTTGATTCAGGTATTTGGCAACATCTGAAATTTGTTCGCGAGTCCAGCCCTGACCGATATTGGTCTGCCAACGATCAATTTGGGTTCTTAATGTCGTCCAATCCTTGACCAAGCGATTCTGGCGCCAATGAACCTGTGCACTGTGGCACGAAATACAGTGAGTTTCATAGAGTAGCTGTCCTTCCTTTTCGTCGGACCAGCAAATGGCGGGCAACAATACTAAGACCAAGGTGAAAGCAAGGGCGCAACGCAAGTGAACATTGATAGGTTTATTCATTTCTGCTTCCTAAAAGTGGTCAGTCAATGTGCGCTATCGTCCCACTACTGTCTTGCATGTGAATTGATAATCATCAAGCCATCATGTACCAAGAACGCCAAAATGAATTCAAGTAAAGCATAGTGAATCGCCATGAATAAGGAAAACGATGATGATCCGTCATCTTGAAAGACACCGAACCGACCGCATCGGTTGGCTACGAGCCGCCGTATTAGGTGCCAACGATGGCATTGTTTCGACGGCGAGTCTTGTCTTGGGCGTCGCCGCCGCGCACGCCACTCACCATGATGTTCTGGTAGCGGGGGTCGCTGGTCTAGTTGCGGGTGCTATGTCCATGGCCGCGGGCGAGTATGTGTCGGTGCGTTCCCAGTCCGACTCTGAGCAAGCCGCACTTCAACTGGAAAAGTCGGAGCTCGCGGCAGATCATCAAAGCGAGAGCAAAGAACTAAGCGCAATCTATGTCGAACGTGGCCTGGACCCCGAACTCGCCAAACGGGTAGCCGAGCAATTGATGGCTCATGACGCCTTAGGCGCTCACGCCCGTGACGAACTCGGCATTTCTGAGACGCTAAGAGCGAGGCCGATTCAGGCTGCACTCACATCAGCGGTAAGCTTTGCGGTGGGCGCGGCCATGCCACTTCTAGCCGTTGCAATCGTCAAAGACGCGCTCTTGATCCCGATCGTTTCGATTACTTCATTGATCTTCCTCGCCCTACTAGGCGCAGTCGCCGCAGGCGTCGGTGGCGCCTCGGTAACGACGGGGGCAGCGCGCGTCACTTTCTGGGGTGCCCTGGCCATGGGGCTTACTGCGGGTGTGGGAGCACTATTCGGAACAACGATTTGAAGTTGAGATGAGGAGCCGCGCGAATATACATATCGCTTGATCAAAATCAAGTGGACAGATCGACCGAGACTCAAAATGGGCGTGATCAAATCACGTCCGAAGGAAAATTTTAGTGATAAATCGCTCCCTACACTCTGTCATGTCACTCCTGGTGGTCACTTGGATCACGACGGTCACCCCGCACGCGGCTGCTCAATTACCTGGCGAATATCGAGTGACTCAGGGTCGGGTCGACCCAGGTACTTATGCCGGATGGAAGATATTTCATACCACCTGTTACGGCTGTCATGGTGTCGATGCGAAGGGCACTGACCTCGCGCCGAATCTCTTGGAGAGGGTCCAAAGAATGACCCCGCGCGCCTTCGTGACGAAGGTCCTTACCAGTTACCGCATCGTACTGCCCGACGACGAGGAAAAATCCATCGCCGCGGGAGTTACCCGCGACGCTCAGATTGAAGAAATCATGCGACGCCGCCGCAATGGGGCAGTAAGAATAGTCATGCCGGCTTGGGAAGGCGACCCAATAGTCGACCCCCATGTCCTCGATCTCTTCGCGTATCTCTCGGCGCGAGCAGATGGCAAGCTCGGCATCGGAAAGCCAAAATTAAGAAAGAAATGAGTCATGCCGCAGCTCCGACTCACCACCATACTAGCCGCCGGGACTGCGTCGCATAGAGGACACCAGAATAACCATTCCCGCCACAATAAACAGGCTGGGAATAAGCCAGGTCGGCACCAAAAATTTATCGGGGTCAATGTCCAGTAAGCGCAATGCGCCACCTACCACAAGGAACACCCCGAGCATAAGACCAAAGCGATGCACTTTCAGCGCAAAAAACGCTCGCACAAGTTGGGTGCTCAGCATGATTAGCCCAAAGCCAATCAAGCCTATACCCCAACTCAGTTTTGCCAAAAAGATGCTGCCGAACCAAATAAGAAACACCCCCCAACCCGCAGACTCTATCAGTTGCGCGAGTGCCTGTTCTGCGTCGTCAGTCTTGTCCTGCGCTACATCGCCCATATTCCACCTCGATTGAAAGTTGCAACTAGCGAACTCATACGCATACTCTATTCAGGTCAGAACCTCACTGCGTCGTGTTGACAGCGCGCCAAGTGTGGCGTCAATGGCTTGATCGACCTCGCTCAAGAACACAAACGACACCCCGGCGCGCGCTTCTAAAGGGATTTCATCAAGATCCTTAGCATTGCGTTTTGGAAGCATCACTGTGTGTATACCCGCTCGGATCGCCGCCAAGACCTTTTCCTTAATGCCCCCGACCGGTAATACTTGACCGCGCAGACTTATTTCACCTGTCATCGCGATACCATCTTTGACCGCATAATCCGTGAACAGCGAAGCAAGCGCTACAAACATGGCGACACCCGCGCTCGGACCGTCCTTGGGAATGGCCCCTGCCGGCACGTGAACGTGCACATCCACGCCCTCGAAAGCGTCCGCACGAATACCGAGATCTCTCGCTTTAGTTTTGACTAAAGTGAGCGCCGCCTGAGCACTTTCCTTCATGACATCACCCAGTTGCCCGGTCAGAATTAGGCGGCCAGATCCACTCACCCGAGCGGCTTCGATAAATAAGATATCTCCACCCACAGGCGTCCAGGCCAAACCCGTGGCGACACCCGGAACAGAAGCTCGCAACGCGACTTCATTTTCAAATCGAACGGGGCCTAAAATTCCTGCCAAATCCGTCGGACCGATCCGAACATTGCCC
>JANLRI010000673.1:0-2648 GCA_031361565.1 Betaproteobacteria bacterium
TTAAACTGGCGAAAAACTTGATCGAAGTTTAGCGACGCAACTTTTCGCAGCGCCTAGTCCGACGGGGCGAACACCGGAACCCTACCGGCTGGCGTTGCGATCCGCACCGGGCCGCGCTAGGGGCGCTTGATGGCGACGGCAAAAAAGGCCCATCGACAATAAGGAAAGCTGATAAAGCACGCTATGACGAGTGGGAAAATCGATTGCGAGAAGATTGGAGCCGCAGAGACAAACGTGCATTAGCGGAGAAGGCAACATGGGATGCGAACTACGCAGGCAGGCTCAAAAAAAACGGATTCACATGGCAAGAAATAGATTATCTTGGCGAACTATTTGGCGACATTGAAAGGCCTTTAACTGTTGATTTAAATAGTGTTTGACTGCGTTGTATCAGACTTGCATTGATCTATCAGGCTGGAAAGCCCTTAGCGGATCATCTCGGCGACAAGAAAAGCGACTATGCAGCCGGTTCTTCGCTCATTCACGGTGCAATCCAGGGAACTCTAAAAATTGCACGCCAATCATGCGAATGATCCAGCATTAGGGTGTCCCAGTCGATAAATTCTAAGAGCAAGTGATACTTGCAATAGGTCTTGTCGAGCAGTGCGATGCAATTATGAAGCTCTTCGAAAGTAGGCAAGTCCTGCGGTTGTTTGGCATCACGATGAGCAATCGTTTTGTCGGCAAGCGCCTCGCATTTAAGTGAAAGAGACTTGATTGCGGCAATATCGGCTTGAATGGGTATCGGGTCAACGTAGAGCAGTCCCGCACCAAATTTGTCGAAGACGCTATCTGCGTCGTCTTCAACTCCTGTTCCAGCGTATTCAGACACAAACCAATCCCTCGAAAGCACCTTAGGATCTTTTGAGATGGAGGAAAGTATGCCAAGCAGGGACACGCTTCCATCCCCTATTTTGATTTGGCGACGTATGCCCATGATGGTGTGGGCCACATAGCCATCTTTTAGGAATTCCCAAAAATAGCTAGATACCTGAAGGTTTGGGTTGTCATCGACGATTTTGTGAAGATCGTCCCATATGGCGCGGGCCGTGACGATTCCCGTAAGGTCATTTCGAATTTCGGCTAACCACGTCAGCCATTTAGCCCGCTTTACTTCATCCCGGGTTTTGCGAGGTTCCATTCCCAATTTCCTGACTGAAAGAATAGTTAGCCGAACTTGATGGAAGTGCGCATCAGGTAAAGGACTCCCTGAAATTACGGAATTTTTACGGGACTTTTTAAATTCTGGATGCCAGAAAAAACAAAGGGTTAGCAAGTATTAACTTGCTAACCCTTGAGATTCTTGGTAGGCCGTGCGGGATTCGAACCTGCGACCAACGGATTAAAAGTCCCTTGGTCTTTGTAACGATTCGTTTCTTGTCGTTTTTTAGATGATTTTGAGGTAAATGTAATTGCCCCCGGTGTTCAACGCTGGGGGATAAATGATTAAGTTCGCTGTAATGAGTACAAAAGGTGGGGTCGGCAAGACCACCTTGGCTGCCAATCTGGCCGGAATTTTGGCTGACATGGGCTTGCGAGTCCTGATGATCGACGCTGACATCCAGCCGTCGCTCTCAAAGTATTACGAGCTGCGGCATAAGGCTCCGCTGGGTCTGACGCACGTCATTACCAAGCAGCGGGTCACAACGGAATGTATTTCCCAGACGGTTATCGACAACCTCGATATCGTCTTGAGTGACGACCAGGAGGGCTTTTTACAGCCTTGGCTGGCCAGCAAAATAGGCTCCCATGACTATTTGACCAACGCCCTGTCCGCTGGGCCAATCGTCAATGACGACAACTACGATTGCATCATCATTGACACCCAGGGCGCGACCGGCATGCTCCAGAACAACGCCGGGTTAGCGGCCACGCAACTGATCCTTCCTGTTGTACCGGAGGTCATTGCGGCCCGCGAGTTTGTCTCGGGCACGATGTCCCTCCTGGAGCAACTGGAACCGAGTGTCGCGTTCCGTGGCCGCGCCGGTCAGGTCAAGGGCGTGCTCTACAGAATGGATCGCACGACTGACGCACGCGTCATCGCGGAGGACTTGCGTCGCTCTTTCCTAAAGTTGGAAGGGCGCGTGAGCATGTTGAAGACCACCGTACCTCTGGCCAAAGCCTACAAGGAAGCTGCGACCGCGCAGACGCCTGTTCATCGTCATGAAATCGCTCGTGATGGGGGGGCCATGAAGTCCGCTTACGACGTGATGCATCAAATGGTTTGGGAATTAATTCCCTCAATGGAAGGCGTGACCGCTGGTGCCTTCGCCGTCACTCCTCGGGAGGTCGCAAATGGCTGAAGCAAAACGTAAAACACTCTTTAAGCTACCGATTGGAGCAAACCTCGTGGATCTCGCAAATGCCAAAGGTGCAGTACCTATTTCAAAAGAAGAAGTGCGCCGCCGCGCTCAAGCGCATGCAAGCTTAAATGTTCAGGTCGGGCCGAGCGCGACCAAGGGTTACACACTCGATCAAGACTTCGATGGTGCGCGGCTGCAGCTACCGGTGATGTCGATCCACTTGTACGACAACAATCCGCGCAGTGTAGCCAACCCAAGGTTCGCCGAGATTAAAGAGTCAATTCGTGAAAGCCTTATCAAAAATCCGCTCATCGTCACCAAGAGGCCGGGCACACGCGAGTACAT
>JANLRI010000697.1:0-6148 GCA_031361565.1 Betaproteobacteria bacterium
CACAAAATTGAATCCGTCGAACTACCGGAATTTAGTTGCGAGGTCGGCAATTATTATGTTTCCAAGTGAGTTGAATCTTGGCATGGCATAGAATAGCGGCGCTGCTTGATGCATGGATGGTCGAATTCGTGAGGTTTGCCATCTAAGCTTGGAGCGTCCAAGGGATGAATTCAGGACCCAGCTTGGGATGGCATGTTTTCTGCTTCTCTTGCGGTTCACGCAACGATACTTTTACTTAATCGGGAGAATACTAGGATGAAGACGGCAAAAGACGTCATGAAAATGGTGGCAGACAACGAAGTTAAATTCGTTGATTTTCGCTTCACTGACACCAAGGGCAAAGAACAGCACGTGACTGTGCCGAAATCGCATTTCGATGACAACAAGTTCAAAGAAGGCCATGCTTTCGACGGCTCGTCCATCGCAGGTTGGAAAGGCATCGAAGCCTCCGACATGATTCTTATGCCCGATCCAAATACCGCCAACATGGACCCCTTCCGTGAAGAGCCCACTCTCATTTTGAGCTGTGACGTGATCGAGCCCGGTGATGGCAAAGGTTATGCGCGCGATCCACGTTCCTTAGCGAAGCGCGGCGAAGCCTATCTAAAGTCGACCGGTATTGGCGACACAGCCTTCTTTGGACCAGAGCCAGAATTCTTCATTTTCGACTCGGTCACCTGGAATGTCGACATGAGTGGTTGTGGCGTCAAGATCAACTCTGAAGAGGCTAGCTGGTCCACCAGTAAAGAGTTTGAAGGCGGCAACACCGGCCATCGTCCAGCAGTGAAGGGCGGCTATTTCCCCGTGCCTCCGGTCGATAGCTTCCAAGATATGCGCTCAGAAATGTGCTTGATCCTCGAGCAAATGGGCGTACCTGTAGAAGTTCATCACCATGAGGTTGCTGGTCCAGGACAGTGCGAAATCGGCACCAGATTTAGCACCCTCGTACAGCGCGCAGACTGGACTCAAATCCTCAAGTATGTGGTAACCAATGTGGCCCACAGCTATGGCAAAACCGCAACCTTTATGCCTAAGCCGGTGGTGGGTGATAACGGCTCCGGCATGCACGTGCACCAATCCATCTGGAAAGACGGGAACAACCTGTTCGCAGGCGATGGTTACGCTGGATTGAGCGATATTGCTTTGTACTACATTGGCGGCATCATCAAGCACGCCCGTGCATTGAATGCGATCACCAATCCTGGTACTAATTCCTACAAGCGTTTGGTGCCTGGGTTTGAAGCACCGGTTAAATTGGCGTACTCGGCACGTAATCGTTCCGCTTCGATCCGTATTCCTTACGTTCAAAGCCCTAAGGCACGTCGTATTGAAGTACGTTTCCCTGATCCGACCGCGAACTCATACTTGGCTTTCACAGCGATGATGATGGCCGGTTTGGATGGTATCCAGAACAAGATTCACCCAGGTGAAGCGTCGGACAAGAACCTATATGACTTGCCCCCTGAAGAGGATGCAAAAATCCCTACGGTGTGCAGCTCACTCGACCAAGCGCTTGAGTATCTCGACAAAGACCGTGAGTTCTTGACTCGTGGTGGCGTGTTTACGAACGACATGATTGACGCCTATATTGGCCTCAAGATGGAAGAAGTGACGCGTTTCCGCATGACCACTCATCCGGTTGAGTTTGATATGTATTACTCGATGTAAGAAGTGATGTAAGAACGAGATGTTGCGGCGCGACCCTTTAGCGCGCTGTAATTTCCCTTACGCGAAGTAAAAAGGGCAGCTTAGGCTGCCCTTTTTGCGTAGAATTAGCGCGCACTCTTAAGAAACTACATTAAATATAAAATACAGTCTCTTTCATCAAGATCCGTTGTGATGGGTATTTAGGTATGGATAAACAGTTCTCCCCTGCGAAGGCTTGCGGCGCAAGCTTGGCCAAAGATTGGCACTCGGTCGGGATCTCGTCAGACATTCTCGCGCCGAGTTTAGGGTTTAGGCGACTTGGTATCGCGGCTGCACTGGTCGCCATGACTTGGGTCGGCCAGGCGCAGGCCGAAATCTATCTTTGCGAACTGGGCAATGGCGTGGTCGAATACAACAATACCGTGACTGCAGGAAAAGACAAAAACTGCAAAAAGATCGACCTACCGCAAATTACGACCATACCCGCACCCAAAATTCCAGCAGCCCAAGCGGGTGGGTCACGACCGGGCTCTTCGGCGACCCAAACGGCCGCCAAAGCCTCCCCAGGCGACTTTCCAAAAGTGGATGCCTCGACTCAAAAGGCCCGTGATACTGATCGCCGCCGCATCATTGAGGATGAATTGAAGAAAGAAGAGGGCAAACTTAGTGAGCTCAAAAAAGACTACAACGCCGGTGAACCGGAACGCCAGGGCGACGAACGCAATTTCCAAAAGTACCTGGATCGTGTTCATAAAATGAAGGAGGACATCGCCAGGGGTGAGTCCAATGTCGGGGCGTTAAGGAAAGAACTAGGCAGCGTGAGAGAGTAAGGGACCCCAATGGCTAAGGGCTCAGCGGCCGTTCCCTCGGCTTCAAACGAAGCGGGACATCTTCCGGGCTTGCCCCGTGATGTTTTTGAGGATCGTCGCCAGAGCGTCGCCTCCCAACTAGCTGGACTGCATCTCCTCGCCTCCGGCGCGGTGGTATTGGACGCGCTGGGTCACACCGTGTTCATCAATCAAGCGGCAGAAGTCTTGTTTGAGACCTCATTGAGCGTCCTTAAAGGCGGGGTTTTCTCGCGATTGTTCACGAATGGTCATCTCATTGATGAGCTTCTTGAAGAGGCTTGCAACTACAAGTTCGGGCAAAAGAGTACTGAAATCAACCTCGAGCGGCATGGGCGAGATGCGCTTCACTTCTATGTCACCGCAGTGGTGTTGGAAGGTGCACTTGGTGCGCTTCTCATGGAGTTCTCGCAACGCGACGCCCGTGATCGTCTTGGTCGTGAGGAGCATTTTTTCGACTCTGCGCAGGCTAACCGCGAGTTGGTTCGAAATCTAGCCCATGAAATCAAGAACCCTCTCGGTGGTATCCGTGGCGCGGCACAGTTGCTGGAATACGAGCTCAAACTACCAAGTCTGAGGGAATACACCCAGGTCATTATCAAAGAGGCTGATCGCCTGCAGTCGTTAGTGGATCGATTGCTCGCGCCACATCGCCAGCCTCGTATCGTAAGTGACGTCAATATTCACGAAGTCTTTGAGCGCGTTCGCTCGGTGCTTTTGGCTGAATTTTCACAGGACTTGGAATTTGTCCGCGACTACGACGCCAGTCTGCCGGAGTTCCGGGGAGATAAAGAGCAGCTCATCCAGACTTTTTTGAATCTTGCTCGTAATGCCGCACAGGCGATGCATGGTAAGGGCGTCATCACGTTGAGGACGAGGGTGACTAGGCAAGTGACGATTGCAAAGATTCGGCACAAGCTGGCATTAGACTTGCATGTAATTGATAACGGACCAGGAATTCCCGAGGAAATTAAAGAACGTATCTTCTTTCCCTTGGTTTCTGGACGCGAGGGCGGTAGTGGCCTGGGGCTCACTCTGGCTCAGACCTTTGTGCATCAGCACAATGGTTTGATCAATGTGGAGAGTGTTCCCGGTCATACCAACTTCAGAGTATTGATTCCACTTCCCTAGGCTTGCTCACCGTTTGTGAGCGAGCTGCCCTTAAAGCGTGTAGACCAACTCATGAATACAGTCTGGATAGTTGATGATGACGATTCGATCCGCTGGGTGCTAGAGCGAGCTCTGGCTCGCGAAGGTTTTATCGTACGCTCCTTTGGGGCTGCAAAAGAAGTGCTTGCGGCTTTGGACACTGCGCAGCCCCAGGTCCTCGTCAGTGACATTCGCATGCCCGGCCAAACCGGCATTGAATTGCTCCAAGCTGTGCGTCTTAAAGCACCTGCTATGCCGGTCATCATCATGACGGCGTTCTCCGACCTCGAAAGCGCGGTCGCAGCTTTCCAGGGCGGGGCTTTTGAATACCTTCCGAAGCCCTTTGATTTACCTAAGGCGGTCGAGCTGATCCGCCGAGCCTTGCTTGAAAACCAGCGCGACGTCGCCGCCGAGGACGTACCAGAGGGTGCTGAAGATATGCTCGGGCAGGCGCCTGCTATGCAGGACGTCTTCCGCGCCATTGGCCGCCTGTCGCAATCGGGTGCAACCGTGATGATCACGGGTGAATCGGGTAGCGGTAAGGAGTTGGTTGCGCGTGCCCTGCATCGCCATAGCCCTCGCAATAAGGCCGTGTTCGTGGCGTTGAATACCGCCGCAATCCCAAAAGATTTACTGGAGTCTGAGCTGTTTGGACATGAGCGCGGTGCGTTTACGGGGGCTCAGCAGCAAAGGCGAGGGCGGTTCGAGCAGGCCGAAGGCGGTACCTTATTCCTCGATGAAATCGGTGACATGCCGGCTGAATTGCAAACCCGATTGCTGCGGGTGCTGAGCGACGGACAATACTACCGAGTCGGCGGCCATCAGCCTATCAAGGCGAACGTTCGCGTCATTGCGGCAACCCATCAAAATCTCGAAGAACGAGTGCGACAGGGTTTGTTTCGGGAGGACCTTTTTCACCGTTTGAATGTCATTCGATTGCGCTTGCCGCCCTTGCGTGAGCGTCTCGAAGACATTCCGCTTTTGGTAAGACATTTCTTGCAAAAAAGTTCCCGCGATCTAGGCGGCGATACCAAACGGCTCACCGAGGCAGCCTTGCATCAACTTAGCGTGTTTGATTGGCCCGGAAACGTCCGTCAGCTTGAAAACGTGTGTAATTGGTTAACCGTGATGGCACCCGCTCAAACAGTCGATATTTTTGATCTTCCGCCTGAAATTTATCCGCCGAAGCCGTCCCAGGGCACCGGTGCGGTCACGGCCCTAGGAGCGACAGGCGACTCGCCGTCCTCGCATAGCTTTTCCGCCCGATCCGAGGCTTCCGCGCACCATAGCGGCGCGCGTAACTTGAGCGGTGCTGCTGATCTGCCTGAATCGCCTACACATGGTGCGCCCAACTTGGAAATGTGGGCTCCAACGACGGCGGCGCATGCGGCTCACCCAGGTTCTGGCGGCGCGATCATCGGTGCGCAGGGTACGCCGTTGACAGGCGCAGCGAATTCCCAAACTCCGCTTATGTGGATGGAGTTGCTCGAGCAAGAAGTGTTGCAACGCTTAATTAAGCAGGTCAATCCACGGGGCAAAGGCGCAGAAGCAGTCAGTGAAAATTTTCATTCCGAGCTTATGGACGAATTGACTCAAGCCTTTGAGACGGCGGTTATCAAGACCACGCTTAAAGTGACCCGTGGTCGCAGGATTGATGCTGCGGTTCGCCTCGGCATCGGGCGTAACACGATCACTCGAAAAATACAGGATCTGAAACTAGAGGCCAGCGAAGAGCAGCACTAAGGCTGGGTAACACCCGTGCGTGAAAGTCATACATTAAAGGATTAGTTCCGTGACCACTGGGGTGTGGTCGGATGGTTTCTCCAATTTGCGCGGCGCCTTGTCGATATGGCTTGCTTTTAAGGTGTCGCGCAGTGTTGCGTCCACCAAGATATGATCAATCCGTAATCCAGAGTTCTTGCGAAACCCAAGTTCCCGGTAGTCCCACCAGGTGAAACTTTTGGGCGCTTGGTCAAACGCACGAAAGCTGTCGATGAAGCCAAGAGCGATGAGCTCTTGAAAGCGTGCACGTTCCGGTGGAGAGCATAAAATTTGTCCTTCCCACTTGGCTGGATCATGGGTGTCAATCGACTCCGGCGCAATGTTGAAATCGCCCGCCAACACGAGCGGCTTAGAGTCTGGCTGACACTTGAGCTGTTTCATGTACTGGATCAATCCGTCTAGCCAGGCCAGCTTGTAAATGTATTTATCCGAATCTAAGGCCTGGCCGTTGGGGACGTAGGCACTGATAAAATCAAAGCAGTCAAAGCGCGTGCGGATGAGTCTTTTTTGTTCGTCTGGAAAATGAGGATTGCCGAGTTCAATCGCATGCGCTGCCCCAAGAGTATCCATACGGCTCAAAATAGCGACGCCGTTATAGGTTGGTTGCCCGACGTAATAGCAGTGGTAGCCCATTGCTTCAAGCTCAGCTTTTGGAAATTTGTCGTCAATCAGCTTGAGCTCTTGAAGAGATAATAAGTCGACCTGATTGGCCTTCAACCAATCAC
>JANLRI010000028.1:0-3961 GCA_031361565.1 Betaproteobacteria bacterium
CTTGGCGGCCGAACCCGGAAATACCTCGTGCAGGGAAAACTCACTACCAATGATGAGTTTGAAGCCATGCGCCTTGGCTTCAACGTGGGCTCGTACCACACCCGCAAAGGAGCATTCATCAGTAATGGCTAGCGCCTCATAACCCAGATCTTGGGCGCGCTCGATCAACTCCTCGGCATGAGAGGCGCCTCGCAAGAAACTGAAGTTACTCAGACAATGCAGTTCAGCGTAACGGATCGGCATGGTTAATTGGTAGGGTTAATCGCTAGGGTTAATCGCTAGGGTTAATTGGCGTGGTTCTTGACCGAACATCACACTTGCTGCGAATAGAATATGAAATAATTGAGTGTCTATACTGTATAAATATACAGTAAACGATCTTCTACGGAAATACAAGAGTGCGCCGTCCTCTACAATCCACCTTATGAAAAGTCTTTTGGTCCTCACTCAGCCTTGGCCGCGCGTTGAACGCTTGGCCGATCAGCTCTGGCAGGCCGACATTCCGAACCTGGCGATTCCGTTTAGCAAGATTGACCCGTGTTTTGATCAGCCCTTGATGCTGCAAAGTTTTGATTGGGTGGTGGTGGTGAGCCCGAGTGCTGCTGAGCGATTATTGGCGCTAGCGCAGGCCTATGATCCCGACCTCCCGATGCCGCGCTTCGCCTGTGTTGGGCCCGGTTCGGTCTCTACACTCAAGGAAGGGCTGCAAAGCTTGGCTTGGCCAGACCCGGAGATTGTTTGGCCTGAAGACAACCATGATGCTGAGCATTTAATGGCGGCCGACTTTTGGGGGGATCTGAACAATCAATCGATCCTCGTCGCTCGCGCGACCAAAACCAAGACGCCCTGGGGGGCCATGTTCCAACAGCGTCGAGCCAGCGTGATGGAGGCTGAGCTCTACGAGCAAATTAGTTTGGAGCCGGATTGGGAGTTCGCCGTGCCGCGATTAAAGCGTTTTATTGCCGACCCGCACTTCGAGAAGATCGTTTGGTATATTTCTCAAGAGGGTGTGGCCGAGCGCTTGGCCCACGCCGTGCGCAATTTATCCATCGGCCATGTCACGCAGCGTGACCTTGCCTTGGTCCCTCACCAGCGCATCAAGAATGTTTTAAGCCGCCTGGGCTGGGCCCAAATTGAAGTGGTTCAGCCTGGCGCTGATGGCTTGGTGTCGGTTATGCGAGCCTCAGGCTAAAATGCACGCCATGGAGCCGCGTTCTTGAGTGATATCCCTACATCCCCTTTGCATCCCGATGCTTATGTTGCCGAAGCTAAGTTGCCCGCTCGGCCTGTGCCCCGTAGCTCTCAGCCACCTTCAGGCGGGCGGCGCTTTTGGCTTACTCTCGGCTTGGCTGCGTTAGCATTGCTGGCCTCGCTTTGGAGCATTCAGCTTAATCGCTCCGACTCCCAGGAGTTGGCCAAACGCCTTCAGATTCAGGATAATCGCCTAGTCGAAAGCCAGGGCCAGGCCAAACTTTTGCAAGAAGCCCTGCGTGACGCGCAGGCCAAACTCAGCATTATGGAAAACCGGGTCAACGAGGCGGCAGGTCAGCAGGCTCAGCTCGAAAAACTCTACCGCGCGCTGTCCAACGATTCTTTGGACGTTGCCTTAGCGGATCTGGAAGGGGTGATTCTTCTCGCCGCGCAGCAGGCGGCCTCGGGAGGAAGTTTGCAGGGTCCGCTGATTGGCTTGCAGGCTGCTGAGGCGAAACTTGATCGACTGGCCGACCCGAGCTTGGGCAACCTTAAACGGGCCCTTAGCAAGGACGTCGAGAGAATTCGATTGATGAGTCAACAAGACACCGGTGGCCTAGCCCAGAAGCTTGAGGCGATTAGCGCGCAGGTGGATGTTTTGCCTTTGCTATCCGAAGCCAGGCGCCTGGACAATGGTGCCACTGAGCGACCGATCGGCCCCAAGGAAGGCGAGAAAAAGGCCGCCGAGGGAAAATCGAGCGCATCGAAGGCAGTGGATGCCAAGGCGCTTGATCCTAAAGTGCTTGATCCCAAAGCGACCGAGGGCAAGCCCTCTCCGGTATCAGCGTCTGCGGATGGCGCGGCAAGCACGCAAAGTTTTTGGGGCCGGGTGCTCGATATGTCGCTCGGTAAGGGTAAGGTGGTCGGACAAGATTGGCGTGACCTGATCCGGGTCACCCGAATTGAGAACCCGGACGCCGCTTTACTGAGTCCCGAGCAGGCCTACTTCGTGAGAGAAAATTTACGCCTTCGGCTTTTGAATGCTCGTATGGCCTTGTCGTCCCGACAAGAGAGCGTCTTGAAGGCGGATCTTGAGCGCTCGCGCGCCTGGCTGAGTAATTATTTTGATGGCCGGGACAAGCAGGTGGTTCAGGCACAAGAGCAAATCAAGCAAATCATTTCATCTCGTACAAGCAATGAGCCCTTTCTCAGCTTTGAGAGCCTGTCGGTGGTGCGAACCATGCGCAGTTTGCGTGAGGGGAAAAAATAGTGCGGCAAACGATCATTCGGCCAGCAGTATTGACGCGTGCAACGCTGCTTGAGTGCGCGAGCTAAACCAAGATGCGTCGCCTGGTGGTCATTCTCCTACTCGTCGCGCTCGGCGTTGGGCTCGGCATTTTGTTGCGCTTTAATCACGGCAATGTGGCCGTATTTTGGCCACCCTATCGTCTGGATGTTTCGGTCAATTTCGCGATGCTTTTCTTGTTGGCGAGTTTTGCACTGGGTTACTTTGTCATCCGCGCGCTCAACACTACCCTAAGGCTTCCTACCGTGGTTCGCGACTACCGCGCCGGTCGGGCTCGTGATCTTGGCGTGCAGGCTTTGGCTGACGGCGTGGTGGCCTTCTACGAGGGGCGCTTCGGTCGCGCTGAGCGCTTAGCTGAGAAGGCGCGCCAGGTCAGTGCCTTGGACGCGGCAGCCTGTCTGCTGGCTTCGCGCGCCGCACACCGGATGCGTGAATCGGAGCGACGCGATCAGTGGTTAAGCGCCTTATCCGATGAAGGCAAGCATCAGCTTGCTTTACAGATGACCCGGGCGGAGATCCTGCTCGATGATCGCCGAACCCAAGAGGCCCTGGAGGCACTTGAGCTCGCGCAGCAAGCGGGCGGCCGCCATGTCCAGCAGCTTCGTCTAGCCTTGCGTGCACACGAGCAAGCGGAAAACTGGCCAGCCATGTTGCGAGTGCTGCGCCAAATTGAGAAGAGTCGGGCGATGCCAGAAGAGGTCATTCAAGGCCTAAGTGCTCGCGCTTGGCGCGCGCGTATCAAGGAAGCTCAAGGCTCACCGGATCGGCTCAAGGCCATCATTAAGGAAGCCGGTAAATCGCTTGACCGGCCCGAACTGATCGATGCCAGTGTCGATGCACTGATTCACTCAGACGAGCATTTACAGGCGGCGCGATTAATTGAACGCAAGATGGGTGAGCAGTACCGTCCCGGCTTGGTGCTGCGCTACGCCGAGTTAAACCAGCCGCCCGCTCGCGAACGGCTAAGACTGGCCGAGAGTTGGTTAGGAGCGCAAGGCGAGGAACCCGCCTTACTTGAAGCCTTGGGAAAACTCTGCGCAAAAGAAGCGCTCTGGGGTAAAGCCGAGGACTTCCTGGTGCGGGCTCAAAAGAAAGATGCAGGCGCTGGCGCCGTCTTGGCGCTTGCCGATGTTTACGAAAAAATTGGACGGCCGTTTGATGCCGCACAACTTTATAAGACGATCGCCACTGGTAGATCTTAAGACGTCGCTAGGCTAGTGCTAAACCTTACTGCGCTCATCGAGCACTAAGGGGCTAGGTTTTACTGCGCTCATCGAGCGCGAGCAAGGCGCTCTGATACACGGCATCTGCCTCGGTTGTGCTCGAGACCGAAACATCGAGGTTGCGAATCAGGCCATCTTGAATACCATAGATCCAGCCATGCACTGAGAGTGCTTGGCCACGATCCCAGGCGTCTTGGGCGATCGTCGTTTGACACACATTGGCGACCTGCTCAATCACATT
>JANLRI010000051.1:0-2567 GCA_031361565.1 Betaproteobacteria bacterium
CGAGTCGCTTAAGATTTGCGGACGCTGAGGCCGGACAACCGGAAAAATAACGCTCGGGTAACGCGCAAATTCAGAACCTTTAAAATTTTGTTCGAAAAAAAAACAAGCAATTGCGATGTTTCGATGGGAGCTGAAAGCGCTTTACACGCTGAGGGCCTCCAACTTATTTGGCACCACCGATGATCCACTTAACCAGAGTTTCTGCTTCGGCGTCCGTGACCTGGGGGTTAGCGGGCATGGGGATTTGGCCCCATACCCCAGTGCTACCTTCGCGCACTTTCTTGGTGAGCTTGGCAACAGCCTCTTTGTCACTCGCGTACTTGGTGCTGACATCTTTATAGGCGGGGCCGATTAATTTTTTGTCCACTGCATGACAAGCGGTGCAGTTCTTAGCCTTGGCTAAATCCAAATTGGCGTGCGCGGACACGGCCAAAGAGCCGAGGGCCAGTGCTGCAGCGAAACTGATGATTGACTTCATGTTTTCCTTCCGATGTTCAAAAAGTCTGGTCTAGAGAATATTTTGCGAATGCTTCAAACAGTAATTCTATCTAAACCTGAGAATGTAACGTCTTAGCGTGCTTCGCCGTTGACGGCCCCGATTCGACCGATAGAAGCAACGGACCTCGTTTTTGAGGTGCTAAGAGCGCAAACTTGACAACAAACCGTCAATAGGAACCGTCATGCCTTTAGTTTGGATTGGACTTGTGCTCTTAATCGCGAAATGGATGGAGTTTGGCCCAATGGCCAACATGAGCTGGTGGTGGATCTTCGCACCTTTAGTGGCCGCGATTCTCTGGTTCGAGGTGTTTCAACCGATGTTGGGCATGGATCGCAAAAAGGATGACGGCAAAGTGGCCGCCGAGAAAAAAGCGCGCATTGCCCGTGCATTTGAAACCAAGAAAAGCCCTCAGGCTAAATAGGGAGATAAAGCACGGCCACGACAAAATAAGTGGCGCATCGCCCGTGGGAGCGTTGCGCCATCGTTCGTCAATCTGCGTCGGTGACCGCTCCCCGGCTAGCGGTCGTTGCCAATTTCGCGAACTCCGCCAGAACGCCACGGGTATAGCGTGCTTTCGGCGCCTGCCAGCGTGCCTTGCGGGCGGCAATTTCGGCGTCGGGTACATTGAGTTGCAACAGAAGCTGGCGAGCGTCAATGGTCACGCTATCGCCTTCCTTCACCAAGCCAATCGTACCGCCGGCCGCGGCTTCTGGTGCCACATGGCCCACCACCATACCCCAGGTGCCACCGGAAAATCGGCCGTCAGTAATCAAGCCCACCGACTCGCCAAGGCCGGCGCCAATTAACGCACCGGTGGGCGCCAACATTTCGGGCATCCCGGGAGCGCCCTTTGGGCCGAGATAGCGCAACACCATCACATCACCTGCGACGATTTTGCCCGCTAAAATGGCTGCCAGTGCGGATTGTTCGTCGTCAAAGACTCGTGCCGGGCCGGTCATGACCGGGTTCTTCAAACCAGTGATCTTAGCCACCGCGCCCTCGGGAGAAAGATTGCCTTTCAAAATGGCCAGATGACCTTCCTTATAGAGGGCCTTATTGATCGGGAAAATCACCTTTTGATCGGCACTGGGTTGGCTAGGAATGTGGGCCAGCTCTTCGGCAATTGTTTTGCCGGTGATCGTAATGCAATCACCGTGCAGTAGGCCCGCATCGAGCAAAATTTTAAGCACCTGAGGGATGCCGCCTGCCTTATGCAGGTCGGTAGCGAGATATTGACCCGAAGGTTTGAGATCGCAAAGAACTGGCACGCGTTTACGCACGGTCTCAAAGTCATCAATCGACCATGCGACACCGGCCGAATGGGCAATGGCTAGATAATGAAGGACGGCATTGGTTGAGCCACCGGTGGCCATTATCAGGCTTACCGCATTTTCAATCGATTTGCGGGTCACAATGTCTGAGGGACGAAGATTGTTTTGCACGGCACGTAGTAACACTTCTGCCGAGGCCGTTGCTGAATCTTTCTTCACTCCGTCCGGATTGGCCATGGTGGAGGAACTCATCAAGCTCATCCCCAGTGCTTCGAACGAGGAGCTCATGGTGTTCGCGGTATACATGCCGCCGCACGAGCCCGTTCCCGGAACGGCATTGCGTTCGATGCCTTCCAAATCTTCCGCACTCAAATTGCCCGCAGAAAATTGACCGACTGCTTCGAACACCGAGACGATATTGAGGTCTTTTCCCTTCCACTTACCAGGCATGATGGTGCCACCATAGACGTAGATTGCGGGCACATTGCAACGAAGGATTCCCATCATGCCGCCAGGCATGTTTTTATCGCAGCCACCGACCACCAAGACACCGTCCATCCATTGACCTTGCACTGCGGTTTCAATGCAATCTGCGATGACTTTGCGCGAGATGAGGGAATATTTCATGCCCTCGGTGCCCATGGCCATACCGTCTGAAATGGTCGGTGTGCCGAAAACCTGTGCGTTGCCACCGTTGGCTTCGATCGCGGCAATGGCCGCATCGGCCAGCGGCTGCAAGCCAGAGTTGCAGGGCGTAATGGTCGAGTAGCCATTCGCTACGCCGATCATGGGTTTAT
>JANLRI010000075.1:0-5733 GCA_031361565.1 Betaproteobacteria bacterium
TTCCACATCGGGCTGGGCCTATTCTTTAAGTTTTGCGGCTTACTAATACAATATCGTCATGAACGCTAAAGTCTATGACGCGGTGACTCCGCAAAAAGTCGCATTCCTCGGTCTCGGTGTAATGGGTTATCCCATGGCTGGCCACCTCCAACGCGCGGGTCATCAGGTGACCGTGTACAACCGCACCGCTGCCAAGGCGCAGGCCTGGGCCAAAGAATATGGCGGCAAAGCTGCGACGACGCCACGTCAAGCTTCCGAAGGCGCAAGCCTTGTTTTTGCGTGCGTGGGCAATGATGCCGATCTGCGCTCGGTTGTCCTCGGGGCGGACGGTGCCTTTGCGGGTATGTCTAAAGGTACAACTTTTATCGACCACACCACCGCCTCGGCACAAGTGGCCCGTGAGCTCTATGCCGAAGCCAAGCAGCTCGGCCTGAACTTTATCGATGCACCAGTTTCCGGAGGTCAAGCCGGTGCGGTGAATGGTTTGCTCACGGTCATGTGCGGCGGCGACAGCACCGTCTTTGATCAAGCGAAGCCGGTGGGCATGGCCTTCTCCCGTGCCTTCACGCTAGTTGGCCCCTCGGGCAGTGGCCAACTAGCCAAGATGGTGAATCAAATTTGCATCGCAGGTTTGGTACAGGGTTTATCGGAAGGCATTGCTTTCGGCCAAGCCGCCGGGCTTGATATGAATTTAGTGCTGGATGTGATCAGCAAGGGTGCTGCTCAGTCTTGGCAAATGGAGAACCGCGGCAAGACCATGGTCGAGGGCAAATTCGAATTTGGCTTTGCGGTCGACTGGATGCGCAAGGATCTTGGGCTTTGTCTTGATGAATCCAAACGTAACGGCGCGGCCTTGCCCGCAACAGCCTTGGTCGATCAGTTCTACGGCGATGTGCAAACCATGGGTGGCGCACGTTGGGATACCTCAAGCTTGATCAAACGTTTAAAGCGGTAACGGCAAATGGGCATGCTCTCTGGAAACCGTCCCGCAGGTTTGGGTAAAGTAAAAAGTGATAGCGGCGGTATTCGACTGCACCCTGTCAAGACAAAGTTGACCAACGCGGTTTCTAGTTTCGAGCACCTTGGCTATCATGCCATTGCCCCGCTTGCCGCTAAGGACCCGAAGTCCGCTTGGGCCAAGCTTGAAAAAATAGTCCGTGCAAGCACTGGCGCTCGAGTGATTACTGCTGATGCGGACTACCTCTATGCTGAGTTCACGACCAAGCTCCTGGGCTTTGTGGACGATGTTGAATTCCTTCTGGACGCGCCGAATCAACGCATCCACGTCCGCTCAGCGTCTCGCCTAGGCCGCAAAGATTTCAATGTCAATCGCCAGCGTATTGAATCTATTCGTCGGCAGATCGCCTAAGCATTTCCATCTTTAAATCACTTCTTCCACATTACAGGTATACGAATGGCTTACACCACGACGCCCTCAGGTTTACAAATCGAAGACGTTAAAGTCGGTTCTGGCGCAGAAGCCAAAGGCGGCAGCAATGTCTTGGTGCACTACACGGGCTGGCTCTACCAAGACAGCGCTAAGGGCACAAAATTCGACTCCAGCAAGGACCGCGGACAGCCGTTCTCGTTTCCGCTTGGGGCGGGTCATGTCATTAAGGGCTGGGACGAGGGCGTTGCCGGTATGAAAATTGGTGGCACCCGTAATCTCGTGATTCCGCCCGAGCTTGGCTACGGTGCGCGCGGCGCCGGCGGGGTAATTCCTGGCAACGCCACCCTGATTTTCGAAGTCGAATTGCTAGGCGTTTAATGACTGTTGTCGGTAAACCGGGACGCATAGCAAGCGGTTCCAAGTCAGGTGAATTGGCTCAGGCCGTAAGCGCTCCGGCGGGGAATTTTTTGCGCAACCAGATCGAACAAGATTTGGCTGTGAGCAAATATGCCGGACGCCATTGGTCTGGTCGGCCCGGGCCAGCCACGCAGCAAAAAAATGCCGGTCTTGATCCCGCCAAAATCCGCACCCGGTTTCCGCCCGAGCCTAATGGCTATTTGCACATTGGTCATGCGAAGTCAATCTGCCTGAATTTTGGTTTGGCCCGCGACTATGACGGGCGCTGCCATCTGCGCTTTGACGATACCAATCCCGTGAAGGAAGACCAGGAATACGTCGACTCCATCATCGAAATGGTGCAATGGTTAGGTTTCAACTGGGTCTCTAGTGGTGAACAAAACCTCTACTTCGCAAGCGACTACTTCCCGCTCATTTATCAAGCCGCAGAGGCCCTGATTGAGAGCGGCGAGGCTTATGTTGATTCGCAAAGCGCTGACACCATGCGCAGCACTCGAGGCACCTTGACCGAGGCCGGTGTGAACTCACCGTTTCGGTCTCGAAGCATTGCAGAAAATTTGCGCCTGTTCCGAGAAATGCGCGACGGCAAGCATGCCGAAGGCACACATATTCTGCGCGCCAAAATTGACATGGCCTCGCCCAATATTAATCTGCGCGACCCGGCCTTGTATCGCATTCGTTTTGCCGAACATCATCGCACCGGTAATACCTGGTGCATATACCCGATGTACGACTATGCGCACCCGATTTCGGATGCACTTGAAAACATTACTCATTCGGTGTGCACCTTGGAGTTTCAGGACCACCGCCCGTTTTACGATTGGGTTTTGAGCAAGTTAGCGGCGCTTGGTTTTTTTGAATTGCCGCTCACACAACAGTGGGAGTTTGCTCGCCTCAATTTGACCTATGCCATTACCAGCAAACGCAAGTTGCAGCAACTGGTGACGGAAAAGCATGTACTGGGTTGGGACGACCCTCGCATGCCCACGCTCGTGGGCTTGCGTCGGCGCGGTTACACGCCCGAAGCTCTACAGCTTTTTTGCGAACGAATTGGTGTCTCCAAATCAGACTCTTGGATCGACATGAGCATTCTCGAGGCGGCCCTGCGCGACGACCTCGATGCCAAGGCACACCGGGCCATTGCGGTTCTTGACCCGATAAAGCTCATTCTTGACAACTTCCCCGACGACCTGGAAGAAACCTGCTCAGCACCCGTGCATCCTCACCAGGCGGATCTCGGTCGACGGGAATTCCCAATGCATAAAAACCTGTGGATTGAACGAGAGGACTTTATGGAGAACCCCTCAAAAGGCTACTTCCGTCTTTTCGCCGGCAACAAGGTGAGGTTACGTTACGGTTTTGTCATTGAAGCCACAAGTTGCGACAAGAACCAAGCAGGCGAAATCATTGCTGTCCATGCGAACTACTTTCCCGATTCAAAGTCTGGGACACCGGGCTCGGATACTTACAAAATCAAAGGCAATATCCACTGGATCTCGGCTAAAGCGGCCCGGTCAGCAGAAGTTCGCCTTTATGATCGACTCTTTAGTGAAGCGCAACCAGATGCTGGTGGTAAAGACTTCATCGATAGCCTGAATCCGAACTCTATACGCGTCGTTCAGGCCTGGGTGGAACCGTCTGTGGTGTCGGCCGCAAAGCAGCAAAGTTTCCAGTTTGAGAGGCATGGCTATTTTGTGGCCGATCGTATGGATCATTCCTCCGACAAGATGGTCTTTAACCGATCTGTCGGTTTAAAAGACAGTTGGGGTAAGGCTGGTTAGGGTTCGGCTATCTGGCTGGTACGGTGAAAAAACACCACATAGCCTGGCGTATGACCTGGGCAATGCAACACCTCTAAGGTTTCGTCGCCAAACTTTACACTGTCACCGTCTGCCAGCCAGCGATCCGGCTGGCGCCAGCCGAAGGCTAATTTTGCCGGATTATTGAGGTTTTTTCAGCAGAATAAGATCGATGACTCGGCCTTGTGCCTCCTCCCAACGGATCCGCACCGGCTGCATTTCATAATCGTAACCGAGCCAGATGTCGACTTTGTCTCCCGCCACATCCTGGCTGGTATAGGCCACATGCAGGGCCTGAAGAATGCCCGCCGGGGATTCCAACACTTCATTGCCCATCGACTCAAAGCGCCCCGAGTAAGTCTGCCGAAACGTAAACATCGGGATAGAAAAAACCTTTCCTTTCTCGAGCTGAGCTGGATCGGCTCGAGCCATCATACCGAGAAGCCAGATAATTGAGAGCCTATCCTGGGTCGTGGGGGGCACTCCAAGATTCGCAATCGAGAACGACTTCATGAGGTTTTTTTGGGCATCCACTTCCAGCCAACGAGGGGCGCGCTCGCCGATTTTTTCAGAATAACGACCCACTTGGGGGCCGTGCGCACCAACCTGCCCCTGACTTTCATAGTGCAAACTCCCGCCCACCATGCGCTTCAATAGCCAACTCAAGTCAATTTCGACTTTGATGGAAAACTGATCGAGGCCATTCGGCGATGAATTAAGGTCGGTTCTTAGTTCTGCCGTGCCGGAAGAACCCGAAGATTCCCGATAATCCTTGGGGGCATGTACCGCATAAGCCAACACAATCGGTCGCGGAAAAGAAGCAATTTGATATGGAAACGCACTGGCGTCTGCCACCAGACCTCGACGCTCGGGATCGAGCCTTGCTTCGAGCTTGCCTGGATCAGGGCTCGTTGGGACCACCTTTAACGGTTCTGGTCCCGCCTGCTTAGAAGGATCGGGCAGCCCTGCAGAAGGTAACGGCAAATTTGCGCCGCTCGAGCCTGGTTTTGGATCAACACCTTCGCCAGCCCGACTCTCGGACGGAGACCCATTGTCGGGTATTTCATAGGTTTCGCCCTGCGCGGCCAGGGGTTCTACGCTGCTCGGCGGGTCCCGACCCTCCTGGGAGAGCGAAGGGGACGGCTTAGGCCGGGCGCGTGCGACGATACTTTTTCGCGCCGGGGAAGCCTTGCCGGGGGGAGTCGGAGGCTCCGTTTTAGGGTTTGCAACGATCGGCGGTTTAGTTGCTTCCACGATTCGAACGGTCAGCGCCGGGGAAGTGTGGTCTGAACGGCTAGATTGCAGGGAAGAAGTAGGGCTTAGGCCAGCGGCCCAAGACAATATAATCAAATGCAGCGCAAGAACACAGGATACAAGCAGCGCAGGCCGAACTACATCATTTTTGAAAAAATTATTCACGTAACAGGCTAATTCTCAATCAACTGAAAGCGATTCCTTGAGAAATGGATCCAAGTGGCCCCACTTTAGCACCGAAGCGATGCTCCTCCAGCCATTAAGCATTTACGACTCAGAACCCGAATTGTTGTCGAGATTTCTTACAAGGCAAGCTCCTCGCATTTAATTTTTTTATTAAAATCAACAACTTAGATATTTGGCATAGCACTTGCTTATAGACTGCCATACCGATTCCCGGTCAATTTTCTTGGAGAGAAGAATGAAAATTTTGAAACTTGTATCCGCAGTGGCTGTCGCCCTCGCATCACAAGCAGCGTCGGCTGGTGTGATTCAGGTGATGGTTGATGATTTCAACGGCGTTGGCCCAATCACATCAGCCAGCCCAACAAGCACAGGTCTTGCAGCCGGCGGTACCTTTGCATTCCTGACAGCTAACAATGGCGCAGCAGTTGCAATTCCTTCTGCTGGCCTGACATCTTCTGTTAACGATGGCGGCAGCGGCAGGTTTTCTGTCAACGCAGCTGACGGTTACACATACACTGCCAGCCTGACTTACACTCCTGGTCTCACACTCGCTGCCGGCGCTACTGCAACACTTCAGTACACCGTAGTGACTAGCGACTTGGGTGGCGGTACGATCACTCCTGGCGGCGTTGTTCCTGCCGGTGGTGCTGCATTCCTCCCTTCGTACACAGGCGGTAACATCGTCTT
>JANLRI010000140.1:0-6965 GCA_031361565.1 Betaproteobacteria bacterium
GCCAACCAAAATCTTGCCGCTACAGCCATTAAGGGTCGCATCGTGAATGTAGGCCGCCTAGGCGGCATGCACGGTGATTTTGATTTTGATTTGCATGCCTTGCGCCGAATCACCTACGTCGGGGTCACCTTTCGTACCCGCTCCACAGAGGAAGTGCGTAAGATCAATGCCGCAATGAAGAGAGACCTGTCCGGCCATTTAAGCCAAGGCCTGCTTCAGTTGCCCATCGACAAGACCTTCCGCTTTGATGACCTCGCGGCGGCTTATGAGCATATGCGTGGCAATGCCCATTTCGGCAAGATTGTGGTGACCATGAATTGAAGTTGACAGCCGGTGCCCTAGTAAGTGTGTCATTGCGATTCCAGTCCCGCATCGCTGGTTTAAATCGCGGCAGGGGTAAACTATTGGTTCCCTCAGTCGCCTAATTCCAGGACATGGAGCCAAGAGTATGAATTCCAAACACAATCGTCGAGAATGGTTGAAGGCTAGCTCGGGCGCGCTGGCACTTGGAGGTGCCACGGGAGTCGCGGGACTTCTGAGCAGCCACCCCTCGCGAGCAGCCGAACTCGAGGCGCCCGCTGTCGACAAACTGAGTATTCGTGTTCTTGTCGATAGCAGTTTTGACCTCTTTTTTAGACCCAACAAAGTGAATGGCGTGACCATCACGCCGCCGCCAAGACTCAGCGACTTTCGGCGCACTTTGCACAATGAGTGGGGGCTTTCCCTATGGTTGGAATCGCAGAAGGCGGCTGAAGAGCGCAGCATCATGCTCGACTACGGCTACAGCCAAAACGTTCTTTATAACAACATGGAATTGATCGGCGTTGATCCTCGCAAACTCGATGCATTGATCGTCAGTCATGGCCACTACGACCATTTCGGAGGCTTGCTTGGCTTTCTTGATAAATACCGTTCGGCTCTGCCCGCAGGCGTCAAACTCTTTGTCGGAGGCGAGGATAATTTTTGTAGGCGCTTTAACGGTACACCCGGGCAGTTCAGTGATTTTGGCGTGCTGGATCGCCGTGAGCTCGCGGCTCGCAACATCACGCCGGTACTGGCCGAGAAGCCCATGTTGGTCGTCGGGCACGCCTTCACCACCGGCAAAATCAAACGCGCTAGTATCGAGCGAGTATTGCCGAATACCCATGTTGAGTTCGGCGTCAAAGACGGTGCTGGCTGTGAGTCTGGTAAGTATCTTCCCACCAGTATGGATGGCAAGACCGCACCAGACGAGCATCTGCACGAACACGCTACCTGCTTCAATGTGAAGGACAAAGGATTGGTGGTGATCAGTTCTTGCGGCCATGTTGGGATTGTCAACTCTGTTCGCCAGGCGCAAGAGGTGTCCGGCATCGAGAAAGTTCATGCCATTGTCGGCGGCTTCCATCTCGGACCGGCGCCCAAAGACTATCTGGCTCAGGTGGTCAGTGAGATCAAGAAGCTGAAACCCGATGTGCTGATCCCCATGCATTGCAGCGGTCTGAATTTTGTGCAAGAAGCGCGCGCTCAAATGCCCGATAACGTGTTGGTCACCACCACGGGTAGTCGGATTACATTTGGCTCTTGAGGCGATTCGGCTTCGAGTCGTGAGCGCTCTCAGGCTCTTGAATTGCCGGGGGAGGCGGGTGTTTTGTTGGGCTCTCTTAGCCTCATTGAGCCTGATTCACTTGTCGGCTCACAGCGAAGTGCGCGCTCCAAGAAGCGCGGCCGAATTGATGGACGTCGTCATGTGGAACCGCGAGCCGATTGGCGGCCACTTTCGCTTGATCGATCATCTCGGCCGTGAACGCACGGAGCGTGATTTTCGAGGCCGTTTGATGTTGGTGTACTTCGGCTTTACGTTCTGTCCGGACATTTGTCCGACCGATCTGCAGCAGATGTCGTTCGCCCTAGAAAAACTCGGCCCGAATGCGCGCGCCGTGGTACCCATTTTCATCACTCTGGATCCACAGCGGGATTCCCGAGCCTTGCTGTCGCGATATGTGCCGGCGTTTCATCCTCAGATGGTCGGTTTGACCGGGAGCGATACGGCGATTCGTAAAGCCGCTGACGCGTACAAGGTTTACTACGCAAAAGTTTCGGTAAAGGGTGCCGCGCGCTATACCATCGATCACTCATCTTTTATTTATCTCATGAGCTCGGAGGGTAAGTATCTGGGCTTTTTGCCACCCAGCACCTCGGCGGATCGCATAGCGCAGGTGATTCGGACACACCTCAACAGTGCGAAAAAATAGCATTGACTGGTTTTCTAGGGGCTAATTTTCCTGCACGTGATATGCTTTAAATCAGTAGTTCCGAATGCTGTAATCGCGTGAGGTTCCCAATGGCTTTGAGTTCAAAGTTGTTCACCGAAAAAAGTCTTGGTAGAGGTGCGCTGAAGCGCTGTTCTGAAGTGGTTGGAGGACATTTGCTTCGCGGCAGGGCAACTACGCCCGGCGATCAAAGATGCGGTTATCCGAGTGCTCTTTCGATCCAGAAAAATTTTAAGTTGCTCAGGGGATTTCTGCAAATGAATGTGGCCGCTAAGCAATTTATCGTCAACTTAAATGAAACCTTGCTTAAGCAAGAGCTGCTTAGTTATGGTTGCCCACCTTCATCATGAGCAGGTACACAGAGCGCATGGAATAGCCATGTGCGAAAAGACGCAATACAAGGAACGGATGATGTCTTCAGAATTCAAAGGATCGCTTAGCGAGGCGGATGGCTCAGTGCGGCTCGGACCAACACAGCAGTTAATCAATGGCCAATGGGTGGATAGCCTCGACGCGCGCAGTTTGGCAGTGGAGTGCCCAGCCAACAAGAAGACGATTGCGCACACCCCGCGCAGCTCATCCGCAGACGTCGAGCGCGCGGTCGTTGCTGGCGAAGCGGCTTTCGCTTCTTGGCGGAAAGTCACCCCCTCAATCCGCGGACGGGCCTTACTCAAGATTGCCGACGCGATCGAAGCCCAGGTGGAAGATCTGGCCCGGATCATCGCCCATGAAACCGGCAATGCCATGCGTACCCAGGCGCGTCCTGAGGCCCAGACCTGCATCGAAGTCTTTCGTTACTTTGGTGGGCTGGGCGGTGAGTTGAAGGGTGACACTTTGCCGCTCGGCGAAGACATTCTCAGTTACACGCGCCGAGAGCCTCTGGGTGTGGTGGGGGCAATCGTACCCTGGAACGCGCCCGCCACCTTGTCGTCGGTCAAGATCGCTCCCGCGGTGTGCGCCGGAAACGCAATCGTGCTGAAGGTGGCTGAGGATGCACCGTTCGCCGCGTTGTTCATCGCAGAGATTTGCAATCGATTTTTGCCGCCTGGCGTCTTGAATGTGATTACCGGTCTAGGTGCAGAGGTCGGTGCGGCCCTAGCCAGTCATCCGCGTATCAGCAAGGTTTCGTTTACCGGCTCCACAGCAGTGGGTCGAGGTATCTTGGGGGGCGCCGCTGATCGCATCGTACCGGTGTCGCTGGAGTTGGGCGGCAAGAGCCCGACCATCGTTTGCGAAGATGCGAACGAGGACTGGGTCGTGCAAGGCGTGGCCTCGGCGATGCGCTTCACGCGCCAGAGTCAATCATGTACCGCGGGCTCGCGGCTTTTTGTACACGAGTCAATCTACGATCAATTTCTTGCAAAGCTGGTTACTTTGATGGACAGTTACAAAATCGGTAATCCACTAGACGAGGCTACCGACATGGGCAGCCTAATCAATAGCAAACAATATGCTCGGGTGTGTGGCTATATTGAAGAAGGCCTTAACCACCCGGAGGTTCGTCTTGTCACTGGTGGCTTACCACCTAAAACCGGGCCCCTGAGCGAAGGGTATTTTACCGTGCCGACCTTGTTCGCCAGTCGCTCGAACAATTGGCGCCTCGCGCAGGAAGAAATTTTCGGCCCGGTACTGGTCGCAATCCCGTGGAGCGACGAGGCCGAAGTGGTAAAGATGGCCAATGACAGCCACTATGGTCTGGCGGGTTACGTGTTCTCGCGCAACACCTCGAGGGCGATCCGTATGGCCCATGAACTCGACTCGGGCTGGGTACAGGTCAACCAGGGTAAGGGGCAAATCATGGGCCAGCCTTATGGCGGCTTTAAGCAAAGCGGTCTGGGCAAGGAAATGTCGCTGAGCTCAATGCTGGAAGGTTTCTCACGGCTGAAGACTGTGACAGTGAACCTGACGATCTAGTTCATTCAGGGAGTTGGCCCGAAAGCACGAATTGACCTGGGAGAGGTATGAAATCAGTCTCGCGGCGTTTGTATTTGCAGAGTGCCGACCAGTCGAAGCGTGATGGCCGCACTGCGGGTCTCGACGCGACGCGCGCCTTGCGCGCGACATCGCTCCAGTTAGATTCACTCAAGACTGCACATTCGTCCCTTCAAAGATCGAACCAAAGCGCGTCCAACGTTTGCCGTCCCAGCGTTGCATCTGCATTTGCTTGAGCGGGCGATGATCATTTGGGCCAGTATTAACTTTGATGCCGGGCAGTAGCATGCCGTGTTCGAAGCCCTTAAGATTATTGGCTTGCGCCATGATGCTCTTGCGCGAGAAATCGCCATTGCATTGCTTTAACACCTGCACCATGATCGATCCGGTCAGATATCCGTACGAGTTATAGAAATCGTCCGGATTACCGTCCGGGTAGTGCTTCGCCATGAAGGCGCGATAAGCCTTGACAGAGGGGTCGTCCGCCAAGCCTGGATCGCTCGGGTCTTTGGCGTATGCCGTGCTCATTACACCCATTGCACGTTCCACACCGGCCGGAATAATGGTGCCTTGCACAGAGGTCACCCCAGTTGCAATGTAATGAGCTCCTTTGAAGCCAAGCTCTGAGGCTTTGCGAATGGCCATCGCACCGAACTTGCCGGTAACACCCGAGATCAGTGCATCCGGATTGCCCCCCATTAACTGAATGAGTTGCGAATCGCAAGTGGGGTCAGTGACCTCGTAAGATACTGCCTTGACGATAGCGTCGTACTTGGCACCCAGCACGTCCTTGGCACCGGCGATATAGTCGCGCCCGAAGTCATCGTTCTGGTAGAGGATTGCAAACTTGGTATCAGGTTTGCTTTGCATGGCATGTTTAATCGCGACTTGACACTCCACCCGGCCGCTTGGAGCGAATGGCATCGACCAGGGGTTGGTCTTGGTATCGGCCCACTTATCGCCATTGACGGAGAGGAACAAGTGCGGCACGCCCAAGCCGTTGACATAACGCACAATCGCCGAATTGGGACCGGTACCAAGATTACCGAACAAAAACGCGACATCATCCTGCTCGATCAGCTTGCGCGCCATCTCAAGTGTTTTGGGCGGACTAAAACCGTCGTCGTAAATAATGAACTTGATACTTCGCCCGGCAATACCGCCTTGTTCGTTGACCATCTTAAATACGGCGCCTTGCGCTTTGGCAATCGTGCCGAGCGCAGACACCGGTCCGCTCAGCGAAGTCGTATTGCCGATGCGAAGCTCCGTCGCGGAAACCCCTGGAAGGTTTTGTGCGCCCGCAATGCGTGGCAGCATCAGTGTCGCACCGGCGCCAAGCGCACCGGTCAAAACCTTCCGCCGAGAGCTTGTTGTAGGCAGGCAATCGCCGTGCCCGGCGAGCGGTAAAGGTTCATTCGCAAAACTGGACGGTGGCGCGTTCTTCATCGATAGTCTCCTCACAATGGATTGGTTTTTATGACCGCCTTACGGGAATCAGGGCAGCCCAGTATTCGCATGAAGGTACAGCACTTCGTACGCTCTGACAATAGCAGCGCGACACTTTCAATTTGGGTGTCAAGGAATAACCTACGATAGTGCATTGCAACATGTGGTTCACAGTTAACCGGTAATTTGCTTGCGGATTCATGCCCTACCTTGGGCCGTACCTCAAACCTGACGGTCACGCCCCGCCCAATACGGATCTCTGAGTAGGCGCTTGAGGGTGGTTGGCCTTGATCGCCATGATCGAGAACGCGACGTCCTCCAATTCAGCGTGGAAGCCGGGCCAGCGGCGAGCGGAAACCAGAGGGCAGAAGCGAGCCTTACGGCGCGCGCGCCGTAAGGGAAGCACAGAAGAGCAGGTCTAGTCATGCGAAGTCTCCGGTCGATGTAATCAGGGTGCTTTTAGGCAGCACTTGCCATGCCGTCTATCTTAAGTCCTTACCTTCGATTGCGTGCTGAGTTTGTTGGCCGGGTTTTAATTTGGCATAAGACTGTGGATACACACAGTATTTAAAAGTTTTTATATGAGCGCCTCATCTGCCAAAAAATCGAGGGATGTTTATTGGCAAGGATTACGGCTACTCTGGTCGCCTACGCCCGTGGATCAAGCGCGAGCGCTCGGGCAAATTACTCAAGACGAGCATCGATCTATGGTCGGGACGGTACCTTTATTGTGCGCGCATTGGTCGAATCAAACCTTCAACCGTTGGAGTGTGTTCAATAGCCTAAAAGGTGGAGTGTTTCAGCCCTCCTTTTACCGTATACTTATTTTTATCCATCCCTTGCCGTGCCTCATGAAGGCGCTTCGCCATGCTTGTTTTTAGCGCAATGCAAATAACCTCTTTGGAGAACAACCTACGCAGTAAGCTGGGGTGGGAAGTTGACGGTGCACTTCGCGAGTCGTCGCCGCACTCGTTGCGAGGGCTCACAAGCGAAGAAGTTGACGAGCGCCTCTCGGTCGCTGTTGAAAAATCGGCGTCCTATCACCTGGATGATTTAAAAGATTTCCAGGCTTACGTGCGCTTGAGTCTGACGGTGGGACAGAATTTTGATCAGCACCGACCTTTCAACGAAATTCTAAACGCTAAGGGCGTGCCTGTTGCGCTTCGCATGACGCGTTTGTTTAAAGCAGCAACGGAGTTGGACTGGACCGTTGCTGCTGTCCGCGATGTCGTGAGTCGGCCCTATCGCACCACTGAGGGAGAAGTAGTCGATCCACGAGCCTGCACGCTAGTGCCGCTTGCGCTTGAGCACGCTGAGCCGTACTATCGGCAGGCG